>JBEBJC010000669.1:0-4953 GCA_040080105.1 Myxococcota bacterium | reverse complement strand
ACCCTCGCCGGCGACGCGCTCGCGCTCGTCGCGGCCGCGTTGTGGGCGGTGTACTTCCTCGCGGGCCGCTCGCTCCGGCAGCGGGTCGACGTGGGGGCCACGATGGCGCTGGTGTGCGCAGCGGCGGCCGCGGTGCTGTTCCCGGCCGCGTTGCTCGCCGGCGCGCCGCTGTCCGGCTGGCCCGCGTCGACCTGGGCGCTGATCGGGCTCGCCGTGCTGGGCCCCCAGCTGGTGGGCCACCTCGGCCTGGTGTATGCAGTGCGCTGGTTGCCGGCGGCCGTCGTGTCGGCGGTGACCCTACTCGAGCCGGTCGGGTCTGCCGCGCTCGCGGCGGTGTTCCTGCGGGAGATCCCCGATCGGCTCGCGGTGGGAGGCGCGGTGCTGGTGCTCGCCGGCACCGCGATAGCCACCCGGAAGGGATGAGGGAGCGTCGTGAACGTCCTGTTGGTGGGGAACCCGACCGCGCAGAGCGGCAAGAACAAGGAGCGGGTGGAGGCGGCGCTCGACGAGCTGCTCGCCCGCGGGGTGGACGCGGCGCTCGTGACCACCGAGCCCGAAGGGCGCACGATCCCCAAGGTGAAGGCCGCGATCGAGGCGGGCAGCGCCGAGCGGGTCATCGCGATGGGGGGAGACGGCACGTTCCGCGAGGTAGCGGCCGCGATCGTGACCGCGTCCCGGCCGGTGACGATGGGGTTCCTCCCGGCGGGGACGGCGAACGACCAGGGCAAGTCGTTCGGGATCCCCGCCGGCCCGCACCAGCTCGAGCGGAACATCGGGACGGCGCTGGGCGGGAGCGTCCGCCGCATCGACGGGGCGTGGATCCTCGCGCTCGACGACTCCGGGCGAGAGATCCGGCGCGACCTGTTCTTCGACTCGGCCGGGTTCGGGATGCAGCCGGCGATCCTGGTGGGCCGGAACCGGGACCGCGAGTGGGTGGCGAAGGTGCCGCTGCTCGGGTCGGTGTACCGCGATCAGGCCGTGTACGTCGGCGCGACGGTGCGCGAGGCGCTGCGGAGCTACGTGGAGCCGGCGAGCTTCGTGGCCGAGGTCCGCGGCGACGGCGTGCTCCACCGGCTGGACGGGCTGACCGATCTGGTGATCAAGGGCACCGCGATCTACGGCGGGATGTGGGTCCCGGCGCGTCACTCGGCGCCCGACGACGGCGTGTTCGACGTGATCCCGCTGCGAGGGCGCACCGACATGCTCGCGAAGCTGGTGCGCGACTGGAAGGACCTGCCGGTGGGCCCGGACGCGGTCGACTGGCTCGGGCTCACCTACGACGGCGGGTTCTCGGCCTCGCGGATCGAGGTCGAGCTCATCCACACCCACCCGGTGCCGGCGCAGATCGACGGCGAGGAGTGGGCCGCGGGCAACCATTACCGGATCGAGGTGCTGCGCCAGTGCCTGGCCCTGGCGGTCCCGCGCGACTGGTCACCGCCCTGGGATTGACGGGCGGCGCCGAACGGGCCACTCGGCTCGGATGGACCCACGCCACCGATTCACCGCCACCGTCGCCCAGTACCAACGCCACCGGCCGGACTACCCTCCCGGGCTGTTCGACTGGCTCGACTCCCAGGTCCGCGGCCGGATCGCGGTCGACCTCGGCTCGGGCACCGGGATCCTCACCCGGATGTTGGCCGAGCGCGGGTGGGACGTCACCGGGGTCGAGCCGAACGCCGCGATGCGGGCGTCGGCCGACAACGCGGGCGGGGCCCGGTACGTCGACGGCTCCGCCGAGGCCCTGCCGCTGCCCGACCGCTCGGCCGACCTGGTGATCGGCGCGCAGGCGTTCCACTGGTTCGACCTCGACCGCGCGCTGCCGGAGATCGACCGGGTCGGCACCGAGCTCGCGGTGGCGGTGTGGAACGTGCGCTCGCCGCTGGGGTTCGCCGCCGCGTACGAGCAGGTGCTGTTGGCGTTCTCGTCCGACTACGCGAGCGTACCGAAGCCCGGTCCCACGCTCGACGCCCTGCGCCGGTCGCGACCGCGGGGGCGCGAGGTGGTGTTCGAGCACGCGCAGGTGCTGGACCGGGACGGGCTGCTCGGCCGGGCGTGGTCGAGCTCGTACGTCGTGCACGGGGTCGACGACCGCGCAGGGTTCGACGCTGCGCTGCTCGCCGCGTTCGACGCCCACCAACGCGAGGGCCGGGTGCGGCTCGACTACCACACCCGCGCGTGGGCCTGGCCGCTCACACCATCAGGGTGAACTCTTTGCGCCACGGCCGGCGCGGCTCGGTCGACGTGCCCGACGCCGCGCGCAGCAGCAGCTTGAGGATGTGGGGGCCGAGGCCGTCGATCTCGGTGCTGACGAACTTGGCCTCGCCGAACGCCTGCAGCGTGGCGGTCTGACGGCGGAGGATCTTCGCGTCCTGGGCGAAGATGCGGAGGGCGAACGGGGTCACGAGGGGTCGGACGAGCCAGCCCGGGATCCGGGTCCGCACCGCCACCACCGCGTTGAGCCGGGTGTGGTAGTCGTCGACCGGGGTGAGCGCGGCGTCGACCAGGACGTGGTTCTCCGTGCCCAGTTTGTACTCCACCTCGACCACCGACGGCAGGTAGAACCGGTCGAAGTGCACCACCACCCCGCCAGACGGGGACAGCAGGCGCCCGACGAGCCCGCTCGGGCGCTCCTCGCCGATGTACTCGCACTCGACCCGATCCACCTCCCGGGTCACCACACACTGGATCGGCTTCCGCTCCCCGTCGTTGCGGAACAGGCCCCCGTGCAAGAACGCGGTGTGGGGCACGTCGAGCGCGTTCTCCGCCACCGCGTGGATCGACGCCTCGGCCTCCACCTCGCGCCGGACCACCAGGTAGTTCGGATCGTCGGCGAACCGGAAGTGGAACGGCTCGACCTCCGGCACCTCACCGGCCTCGCCCCACACCCAGACGAACCCCTGCTGCTCCCGCACCGCGTGGGCGTCGGCGGCGTGGGCTCCGCGATCCGGCTCCCCGCGCAGGCCGGGGATCGCCCTGCACCGTCCCCCGGGGTCGAACTGCCAGCCGTGGTACGGGCAGCGGAGGTGGTCGCCGACGACGTCTCCCTCCGAAAGCGGCACGGACCGGTGCGGACAGCGATCCTCGAGCGCGCCCACCGCCCCGCTCGCCGCGCGGAACAGCACCAGCGGCTTGCCCCACAGCGTGCGTGACACCACCCCGCCGACCCGCAGCTCGGACGAGCGGCACAAGATGTACCAGCCCCGGGTGAGCCGCGGGGGTGTCAGCGGGTCCCGGCTCTGGTCCGGTTCCACGTCAGGGCACCGTGATGACGATCGACTTCGGCACCTTCCCGACGCGCGCAGCTTCGAGCTCCTTCTGCAGCTGCTCGTACAGCCCCGCCTCCTGTTCGGTCCCGCCGAGGCCGCCCTCGGCCTCCGACGAGCCCTGCTTGCGCGCCGGGAGCTTCGCCACGAAGAACTGCGGCGTGGGCCCGTTCTCGAACACGAACATCCACTGGTGGCGATCGGCCACGTCCCAGGTCTTGCCGTCCTTGGTCTTGGCCTTGCTGGTGGTGCGGAGCACGCACATGTACATCGCCGGGTCGAACGCCGAGTCGTAGCTGCAGTCCACGTCGGTCGACGCGCCGTAGGTCAGGTCGATCCGCGACAGATCGGTCCACGCCACGTCCTTCTCGGTGCCGTTCCCTTCGAGGGTCACGGTCAGCTTCGCCGCGCTGTCGGTCCAGCCGGTGTCGCCGTACCAGTCTTCCGTGCGCTCCACCCGCATCACGTGGCCCTTGTCGACCGACCCGTCGGCGTAGGTCACGGTGGCGGTGAAGCTCGTGTTGCTCGGCTTCGCGTGCGGATCTTGCACCGCAGGGGGCTCCGGCTCGGGCTCCGGCTCGGGGGCCGGAGCCGGCGCGGGGGCCGGCGCCGGTGCCGGCGCGGGGGCCGGCGGTGGCTTCTTCCCGAACGCAGCGATCGACCAGAGCGCCAGCACAGTCATGTCCGCCTCCACGAGGCCGTCGGCATAACCTCGTTATGCTGCGAGCGGGATGTCCCGCACCGAGCCACGCCAGTATCGGGTCCTCGACGTGATCGGTCGCGGCGGCTTCGGCACCGTGTACCGCGCCGAGCTCCGCCTGCCGGAGGGCTTCGTCAAGGACGTGGCGCTGAAGGTGCCGAACACGACCGAGGCGGACCCGCGGCTGCTCGCCCGGCTGCGCGACGAGGCGCGGATGTTGGGGCTGGTCCACCACCGAGCGATCGTCGGAGTGGACGCGTTGGTCAAGGTGTTCGACCGGTGGACCGTGGTGATGGAGTTCGTCGACGGCACGTCGCTGCTGGCGCTGCTCCGCCACCACGGGCCGCTGCCGGTCACGATCGCGCTGCAGATCGTGGAGGAGGTCGCGTCGGGGCTACACGCCGCGTACGTGGCGACCGACCGAGAAGGCCGGCAGCTGCGGCTGCTCCACCGGGACGTGAAGCCGTCGAACGTCCAGTTGACCCGGTTCGGCGAGGTGAAGCTGCTCGACTTCGGGGTGGCCCGCGGGGAGCTCACCGGCCCGACCCGAGAGTCGGTCACCTCCGGCTCGGTGGTGTACGGGTCGGTGCCGTACCTCGCCCCGGAGCGCCTCGACCTGGAGGACGGTCACGCCTCCGACGTGTTCGCGCTGGTGCTCACCCTCGCGCAGCTGGTCACCGGCCGGTCGCCCGAGGGGCCGTGCACCGACCCGCAGAAGCACGCCGCGCAGCTCGACCGGTGGCGCGCCGCGCTGACCGAGTCCGGCGCGCCTCTCGCGCTGATCGACTGGGTGGCGCGCGGCCTCGCGTGGGAGCCGACCGACCGACCGGACGCCACCGAGCTGATCCGCGGCAGCCGCGCGATCCGCGGCACGTTGCCCGACATCCCCCTGTCCGAGTGGGCGGCGGAGCACGTGGTCGCGGTGCAGCAGGCGACCCCACCGGTGGCCGGCGAGTACACCGGGCGGTGGGTCGCGGAGGCGCCCACCAC
>JBEBJC010000668.1:0-4954 GCA_040080105.1 Myxococcota bacterium | reverse complement strand
CGATCGCCGCGCGAGACTTCGCGCTCGGCCCGCGCCGGGTGTGAGCTCGCATGCGCAGCAGAGGCTCGCTGGCGCGCTGGCCGTCGGACCAGCTGACGAACACTGCAAACCCCTGGGGAGTTCCAGTCGTCGCCCTGGGGAGAAGTAGTTGACGCCGAGCAGCGGGCCACACCCCCGCCCTGGGCGTACGGCGGCCGCTGCCTCCGGCCAGGTCGGCCTTGGCCCCCTCCATCGCTGGCAGGGGCAGCCCGACCTGGCCTCCGTCGACGGGCCGCCAGACGTCTGGCGGGTGCGGGGGTGTGGCCCGCCTCCTCGCCACTCGTTCAGTCGGAGGCCTGGACGACTTCCCGGATCGATTCCGGATCGTCGTCCGGGAGCGCTTCCAGGGTTTCCGGATCCTGGTCGCGCGTGCGCCACGACGGGCCACCCAACGGATGTGCTCCCCGCGCTCCAGCACCCGGTCGAGGATCACCTCGGCGAGGTCTCGATCGTGGAGGACGGCGCCCCAGTCCTGCAGCTTCTTGTTGGTCGTGAACAGCATCGGCTTGCGAGCCAGATACCGTTGGTCGACCACCCCGAACAGGACGTTCGCGGCGTCCTGTGCGACGATGCACGACCTGAACGCCGCCCTGCTCGCGTTCCTCGACGCCGACTACCATCGCCGGCCGCACGCTGGGCTCCTCGGCAAGACGCCGATGAAGGTGTTCCAGGCCGGGATCGGGGCGCTGCCGTCGCCCCGGACCGCTGCCGACCTGGCTCAGGCGCTCGAGGTCACCGTCACCCGGAAGGTGCGCGGCGACTGCACCGTGTCCATCGAGGGACGGTCGTTCGAGATCTCGGGCCGGCACCTCGTCGGCAAGCGCCTCGACGTGGTCGTCGACCCGTTCACCGACGCGCCGCTGCGGGCGTCGTACCAGGGCGCTGCAGTGCCGATCGAACCTTGCGACCCGGTCGCGAACGGTCGCCGCGGCCGCCCGGCCGACAGCGACCCGAGCACGTCGGCGACCCCGTTCGACCCGATCGCCGGCCTGCTCGCCGCCGCTCGGAAGGGGGTCGGCCGTGAGTGACGTGCTGATCTCCGCCTTCCACCTCCGGCGCAAGCCGTTCGGCAAGGACGTGGCGGTCGACGACTTGTGGGTCGACGACGACCGCAGGGACTCGGTCGACCGGCTGATCGCCGCGGTGACCCGCCGCGAGAGCGTGCTCGTGAAGGGCGAGCCCGGCGTCGGGAAGAACTGCGTGCTGTGGTCGATGCGCGGAGCCCTGTCCCCGGTCCACTCCCGCCCGGTGTACGTCGCGAACGTCACGCGCGGACGCCGCGACTTCTACCGTCAGGTTTCGCTCGCGCTCGGCATCGAGCCGAAGGGCACGCCCGCCCGCCCTGTTCGAAGCGATCCAGCGCGACGTGGAGAACCTGCACCGCGAACATCGCGTGCATCCCGTGCTGGTCCTCGACGAAGCTCAGTTGATGCCGGACAGCACGCTCGGCCACTTGCACGTCATGATGAACTTCGCGTGGGACAGCGAGCCGCTGCTGTCCGTGGTCCTCGTCGGCCTGCCCGAGTTGCACGACCGGCTGAAGCTCGGCATCCACAGGTCGCTGCTGACCCGGCTGACCACCTGCATCGAGGTCCCGCCCGCCCGCGCCGAGCAGACCGTCGCGTACGTCCGCAAGCGGCTGGCCGACGCCGGCGCCAAGGGCGAGCTGTTCGCCCCCGACGCGCTGACCGTGCTCCACGAGCTCACCGGTGGGGTTTCCGCACCGTCGACCTGCTCGCCGAGGCCTCGCTCCGGATCGCCGCCCAGCAGGACGTGCGCCTGGTCGACCGGGCCATCGTCCGCAAGGCGCTCCAGCTCACCCCGCTCGCGTAGTCCAGAACTCGCTCAACTCGCGGCGACCGGGTGCAGATCCGGTCGCCGTCTTCGTTTGGAGACCTCATGAACGTCGAACCGCTCCCCGTCGTGCGCGTCGCCCAGGTGCAGGCCGCTCCGGTCGCTCAACGCTGGCTCATCCAAGATCTGTGGGGTGAGCAGGCCGTGGGATGTATCGGTGGGACGCCGAAATCGCTCAAGACCCGGCTCGCTCTGGAGCTCGCCACCGCAGTGGCTGGTGGCCGGCACGCGCTCGGCAAGTTCACGGTCCACGGCGGCGTCGCGCCGGTCCTCCTCTACGCTGCCGAGGACTCCGCCGCTGCGATCCGCGACCGCGTCGCCGGTATCACCCAGGCCCGCGGCGTCGCGATCGAGCGGCTCCCGCTGGGCCTGATCACGGCTGACGGGCTCCGGCTCGACCTGCCCGAACACCGCGACCGGCTGTCCTCCACGCTCGCGAAGATCCGGCCGCGGCTGCTGGTCCTCGATCCGCTGGTGAGGCTGCACCGCGGCGACGAGAACTCGTCGGCGGAGATCAGCGAGCTGCTGGGCTTCCTGCGGACGCAGCAACGCGAGCACAAGGTCGCCATCATGCTCGTCCACCACGTGCGGAAGTCCGCGGCCGGACAGCCGGGCCAGTCCCTGCGCGGGTCGGGGGACCTGCACGCCTGGGGCGACTCGCCGCCGTTCGCCGTCGAGCTGACCGGAGACCCGCCGCGCGTCGTCGTCCAGGGTGTGGTCGAGACGGATCGCGGCGACCTGGCGGACCGGATCCTCGCGACGCTCGCGAAGGAGCCACTGTCGCGCAGCCAGCTCCGCGAGCGACTGGCGGTGCGCAGCGAGACCCTCGGGGTCGAGCTCGCGCGCATCGAGGCCGACGGCCAGGTCATCCGGGTGGACGGTCGGCTCGCCGTTCCGGTTCCCTCCCTCAGGGATTGACCGGAACGGAACGACCCGACGGCCTGATCACAGCGCCGTTCCGACCGCGTCGAGCGTGACCGCGTGCGCCGGGACGGACGTGCGCGGGTACACGTCCCCGAGCAGCTCCGACCCAACTAGCGCCTCGTCTACCGTCACGCGATTCCTCGGCTTGTCACGCGATTCCTGGCGTGGTTCGGCCGTTGGTCGTTTGGTCGTGACTTGCGGTGCCTGCATCATCGCTCGCGGGACACCGATTCGCTCAACGTGACTTTTCGTCGGGCCATATCGATACCTGCGACGGTCACTCTCACGCTGTCGTGAACGGAGAACCGCCGAGGGACTTGATTGTCAGCCAGAACCCCGGTAATGCCACCGCCAACATCCACCGCATACCCCCAGCCGAGATCCCCAATGACCGTTCCGTCTAACGGCGCCCCAACGCCGATCTGCGCGATGTTTCTCCAAGGATCCTTCTCGGGATAAAGCTGCTTGATCGAAGCGGAAAACCGGTCAGGACTGAGCGCCGTCACCAGGACCTCTACCACGGAGCCAACTTCAACCACATCTTTCGGTTCTATGCTCTCGTTCCAACTGACTTCGATGGGCTGAATGAAACCCGGGATGCCTCCGACCTCGACGTCGATACCATAGGCGTGGACGCCCACCACGGCTGCGTTCACTCTGTCCCCTACCTCCATGAGTATTCTCCTCTAGCGAACACCAAAACGGTCCCACAGCTCATACGTACCGGCTTCGATGAGACGAACCTCCCCCTCATCGTTTACAGTCGCCTGCCCGGCGGGTGAGATGGTGAACGACTCGCGCTGTGCCGCAGAAGGATCCGGGTCGGGCAGGATGGCTCCCTGCTTCACCATTTCTTCGAACACTTCCTTTGGTAGCTTGATTTCATAGATTCCGCCACCATAGTTCCGTGCATAGTCCGCAGCGTAGGTGGGATCCTTGGTTACAAACAAACGTCCAGGGAGGTTGAAGCCGCCGGCCTTCTCGAACTCTGCAACCTGGTCCGAACGCCTCGCTGAGTAAAGGATCTCGACGGCCTGCGCCTCCTCCCATGGTCCATCCGCCCTGGGCCCCTCTGCGTTTCCGTCACCGGTAGCCTCGTCGGGGAACACGGCCGTACGATCACCGAGCCCGCCGGGCGCTCCCCTGGCGTGGCTCGTCATCTCCCAAGAGCCCTCACCCGCCTGCGTCCACTCGTTGCCGTGCTCATCGATGCGGCGAATCGGCGCCTTGGTGGGCGTCGGCGTCGGTCTCTTCTCACCGCCGAGCTGCGGAGATTCGGGCAGCGTGGGCTCGCGCAGTAGGTCGGCGTCGGGAGGTGGCGGAATCGCAAGGTCATCGAAGCCACCCGCCAGCCAGATCCCTCCGAGGATCCCCACGGAGACCGCGAAGATCGGGACCGTCACGAACAGGGTGACGTCGTCCAGGACGCCGACCCCGGTCGCATCGTCGGCGACTGCCCCGGTCGCCGCAGCTCCGGAGACCGTGGCGGTCGTGGCGAGGAACCCCACCACGTCGAACAAGCCCGTCGGATCGCTCCTCGCGGATGGGTTGCCCCGCACGTACGCGAATCGGTTGACTCCGCCGGCGAGGCCGGCGGGATCGGCGGAGGTCCAGCGGCCGAGCCACGCCGCGTGCAGCCGCGCGCCGTGGATCGCGAGGCCGGTCTCCTCGTCGCGCTCCTTGCCGGTGTAGCGGTACCTCTTGGCCGACACCTCGGTCCCGCCGGCCGTCGCCCACCACGAGGTCGTGCCGAACGGGTGGTACTCCTCGTAGCTGATGACGGCGCCGACCTCATCCACCTCAAGCGTCGCGGTCCCGAGGTGGTCGGCCAGCTGGTACCGCTGGCGAGGTGTCGGGCTCCCGATCGCGGCGCCGTCAGTGACCGTGAGGGTCTCCACCAGCGCGATCCGCTGCTGGTCGTCCAGGACGTGCAGCGTCTGGCGCTCCTCCTCCTGCAGTCCAGAGGAGGTGCGCTTCCGCCACACCTCGTACCCGCCGACGTAGATCCGCTCCTCTTGAACGCCGCCCTTGTCCACCCGCTTCCGGACCCGCTGTCCGGAAGCGTTGTACGCGTACCAGGCAACGCTGCCGGCCAGATCGAGGGCCGCGCGGCGGATCTGATCTTGGGGTCGCGCAC
>JBEBJC010000667.1:0-4957 GCA_040080105.1 Myxococcota bacterium | reverse complement strand
CGATCGAGGTCGCGACCTGGACCGACGGCCCCGGCGTGTGCCCGCCCGGGCTCCCGCAGGTCGACCTCCACACCGCGGAGGAGCTGGCCGCGGCCGCGCGCGGCGACGAGCCGTTCGACGCCGACCCGCCCGCGACCTGCTACTTCGTGCACGACGGGGAGTACGCCGCCGACGGGGTGCTGCTGTACCTGCTCCGGGGCGGCGCGCCCGACGCGCCGAGGGTGTTCGTCGGACAGACCCGCGACGGGGTGGTGATCCGCAGCCGCGCCGGCACCGACCCGGAGCGACCGATCGCCGACCTCGTCCTGTCGAACCTCACGCTGGACCTCACCGGCTACGACGGCGGCAGCGGCTCGTTCAACACGCTGTCGCTGTACGAGGACTCCCGGATCCGGATCGACCACGTCACGTTCACCGGGGACTGCGCCACCGGCCTGCGCGGCGCCCACCTCGAGACCAACGGGACCACCGACCTGGTGGTCGACTCGTGCCTGATCGAGAACTACGGCCACTGCGGCCCCGAGGGGCACGAGGACCACGGGGTGTACCTCGCCAACGGGTCGGACCTGGTGTTCGTGAACAACTGGGTCCGGGGCAACGCCTCGCGCGGGTTCCAGCTGTACACCCAGGGCGGCGAGTACGGGACCCTCGACGGGGTCGTGCTCGAGCGGAACCGGATCAGCGGCAACGGCCACGGGGACTACGAGGACGGCATCGTGATCAACGCGTACGGCACCGGCACGATCGAGGACGTGGTGATCCGGCACAACCTGCTCGATGACAACCACTACTCGGGGATCCGGTTCGCCGGCGGCCTGATGAGCGGCGTGGTCGTCCAGAACAACACGTTCTACCGGAACGGCGTGGCGAGCGGAGCGGACGGTCGGTCCGAGCTGAACGTCGACGACGAGGGCGGAGGGGCGGGCGCCACGTTCGACCGGAACCTGTTCGTGGTCGAGCACCACCTGATCAACGACTGCCACGGCGGCGCCGACCTCGGGTTCCACGTCGGGGACAACTTCGTCGACGGGGACCCGGGCTCGGGCGGAGACGGGAGCTGCCTCGGACCGCAGACCACCGGTGATCCTCACCTCACCGACCCGGCGGGCGGCGACTTCGTCCCGCTCGATCCGGTCGCTGCCACCTACGGGGCGTGGGCCCCCTGACGGCGGAGGTGCGGCGGACTATACGGGGGGAATGCCTGCAGACCCTCGCCGTGTCGTCGACGATCTCCTCACCCTCCGCCGCCTCACCTCGGTCCCGGTCGACGGGATCCCGCAGACCGTGGGCGGGGCGCCGAACCCGGGCCCGACGCTGGGGAGCGGCCGCCTCGCGTGGACCGACCCGTGGGTGCGCGCCCGCGAGTGGTTCACCTCCACGTTCGACGGGATCCCGGTAGAGAAGCACACCGACCCGGCGGGCAACCTGTGGGTGACGCTGCCGGGCGATCGTCCCGAGCGGATCGTGCTCGGCTCCCACCTCGACTCGGTCCCGAACGGCGGCTGGCTCGACGGCTGCCTCGGGGTGTTGGCCGGGGCCGAGGTGCTGCGCGGGCTCCACCGCGACGGCGGGCGGCCGCCGGTGTCGATCAGCGTGGTGGACTGGGCCGACGAGGAGGGCGCCAGGTTCGGGCGCAGCCTGTTCGGCAGCGGCGCGGTCAGCGGCACGCTCGAGGTCGACAAGGTGCGCGATCTCGTCGACAACCGCGGCGCTCGCCTCGCCGACGTGGTGAAGGCCTACGGGGTCGACCTCGACACGGTGATGTCCGCGGGCGAGGTCCGGAGCAGCATCGTGGCGAGCGCCGAGCTGCACATCGAGCAGGGGCCGCTGCTCGAGGCGGCGGGGATCCGGCTCGCGGCGCTGCACGGGATCCTGGGGGTCGAGCGGCGGCTGGTGAAGCTGCAGGGGCAGGCGTGCCACGCCGGCGCGACCCCGATCCGCCTGCGGCGCGACCCCACCGTCAGCGCGGCCCGGATGGCGCTCGCGATCCGCGAGCTCGGCCTCGAGCTCGACGCGTTCACCACGGTCGGGGTGTGGCGGGTGCACCCGTGTGTGCCCACCGCGGTCAACGGGCGGACCGAGTTCTCGGTCGACATGCGCCACATCGACCGGGCGGTGCTCGACCGGCTGGTCACGCGCCTGTCGGCCCTCGTGGCGCACATCGCGCGCGAGGAGAACGTCGAGTTCGAGATCGAGACGTTGTGGTCGATCGACCCGATCACGTTCCACCCCGACCTGGTGTCGTTCGCCGGCGACGTGGTCGAGGCGCGCAGCGGGCTGCGCCACCTGATGCCGTCCGGGCCGATGCACGACTCGGCCGAGATGGCGCGGGCCGGGATCCCCACGATCATGATGTTCGTGCCGTCGCTGTACGGGCTGTCGCACACCCACATCGAGGACACGAACACCGCCGACCTCGAGCTCGGGGTGGCGGCGTTCGACGACCTGGTGCGCCGGATGGTGCCGTGGGCCGCGGGCCGCCTCGGCGCGTAGGGGTCAGCCGTCGCCCGGGTCACACAGGTCGGACCGGGTCAGGAACCGGACCCCCTCGGGCGCCTCGAGCGAGAACCCCGCGCCGCGCCCCGGCACCACGTCGAGCGTGAGCCGGGTGTGCTTCCACCGCTCGTGTTGGTCGCCGCCGATCCAGAACCCGACGCCCTCGAGCTCCCCGAGGCACACGTCGCGCTCTCCCAGCCGAAAGTCTCCCTTCGGCCAGCACATCGGCGCGCTCCCGTCGCAGCACCCGCCGGACTGGAACAACACCAGCTCGCCGTGGGTCGCGCGGAGCTGCCGCAGCAGCGCCGCCGCCGCCGGCGTCGCGTCGACCCGGGCCACCTAGAAGAACCCCATCGGGTTGGGGTCGTACGACACCAGCAGGTTCTTCGTCTGCTGGTAGTGGTCGAGCATCATCTTGTGGGTCTCGCGCCCGATGCCCGAGTGCTTGTACCCGCCGAACGCGGCGTGGGCAGGGTACAGGTGGTAGCAGTTCGTCCACACCCGGCCGGCCTGGATCGCGCGCCCGACCCGGTACGCGGTGTGCACGTCGCGGGTCCACAGCCCGGCGCCGAGGCCGTACAGCGTGTCGTTCGCGATCGAGATCGCGTTCTGCTCGCCGTCGAACGCGGTGACCGACACCACCGGCCCGAAGATCTCCTCCTGGAACACCCGCATCGCGTTGTTCCCCTCGAACACGGTCGGAGCGACGTAGTACCCGCCCGCGAGCTCCCCTCCGAGCTGCACCCGCTCGCCCCCGAGCAGCACCTTCGCGCCCTCCTTCCGCCCGATGTCGATGTACGACAGGATCTTCTCCAGCTGGTCGTTCGAGGCCTGGGCCCCCACCTTGGTCGCGGTGTCGAGCGGGTCGCCGGGCCGGGTGTCGTGCAGCCGCGCCAGCGCCAGATCGAGGAACGGGCCGTAGATCTTTCGGTCGATCAGCGCGCGGGACGGGCAGGTGCACACCTCGCCCTGGTTCAGCGCGAACATCGCGAACCCCTCGAGCGCCTTCTGCCGGAACGCGTCGTCGTGCGCGAGCACGTCGGCGAAGAACACGTTCGGCGACTTGCCCCCGAGCTCGAGCGTGACCGGGATGATGTTCTCCGACGCGTACTGCATGATCAGGCGCCCAGTGCCGGTCTCGCCGGTGAACGCGACCTTCGAGATCCGCGGGCTCGTGGCGAGGGGCTTGCCGGCCTCGATGCCGAACCCGTTGACCACGTTGAGCACGCCCGCCGGCAGCAGGTCCGCGATCAGCTCGGCGAACAGCAGGATCGTGGCGGGGGTCTGCTCGGCCGGCTTGAGCACCACGCAGTTGCCGGCGGCCAACGCCGGCGCGAGCTTCCACGCCGCCATCAGCAGCGGGAAGTTCCACGGGATGATCTGCCCGACCACGCCGAGCGGCTCCTTGATGTGGTACGCGACCGTGTGCTCGTCGAGCTCGGAAACCGTGCCCTCGTCGGCGCGCAAGCACCCGGCGAAGTACCGGAAGTGGTCGATCGCGAGCGGCAGGTCCGCGGCGAGCGTCTCGCGGATCGGCTTGCCATTGTCCCACGTCTCGGACACCGCGAACTTCTCGAGGTTCTGCTCCAGCCGGTCGGCGATCTTCAGCAGGATCTGCGACCGGGACGCGGCGGGGGTCTTGCCCCACTTGTCCTTCGCCCCGTGCGCCGCCGAGAGCGCGAGCTCGATGTCGTCGGCGCCCGACCGGGCGATCTCGCAGAACGGGCGGCCGGTCACCGGGCTCACGTTCTCGAAGTACTTGCCGGTGCGCGGCGCGACGAACTCGCCGCCGATGAAGTTGCCGTACCGGCTCTGGTAGTGGACCTTGGACCCTTCGGTGTTCGGGCTGGCGTAACGCATGTTCGACCTCCGGCCGCCCCTCTGCACCGGGTGTGCCATCGGCCGAACATCGGACGAACCTGGACGATTCCCGCACCGCAACCTGTGGCCGACGCGGGTCGCGACACGGGGGTGGAGCAAACTGCGACAGTCGGACGCCGGTCTCCGGTGGTACGCTGGCGGGAATGGACGCGCTGCGCCTCGAGCCCCCGCCCGACGACCTGTGGGAGCGGTACCACCGCGACCGGTCGGCCCTCGTGCCCACCGACCGCGGGGTGGGCGAGCTGCTGACCCGGTGGGACCGCGCCCGCGACCTCGGGGCCGCGCCCGAGGGCCTCCCCCCGGACGAGGCGCTGGTGCGGGGCGACGCGCTCGCCGATCGGTGCTCCGCCCTCGCCCCGGTGTTGCACGACGGGCACGCGGTGTTGTCGGCCGCGGTCGCGGCGGCGGCGGCGCGCGACTACGCCCTGCTGGTGGCCGACCGCGACGGGGTGGTCACCTTCGCCGAGGGCGGCGGCGGGTTCGGCGACGACGCCCGCAGGTTGCGGCTGATCCCCGGCGCCTCGTGGTCCGAGACCGCCCGGGGCACCACCGCGATCGGCACGGCGATCGCCGAGGACCG
>JBEBJC010000666.1:0-4972 GCA_040080105.1 Myxococcota bacterium | reverse complement strand
GGGCGGGTGAGGACACCACCGTGGCGTTCCGAGCGCCGGCGGCGGGCCAGTACCTGTTCGACACCCACGGCTCTCGGCTCGACACCGTGGTGTACGCGGTCGACGCGTGCGGCGGGGCCGAGCTCGGCTGTGACGACGACGCCGGGATCGACGGCGCCTCGCACCTGGTGGTCACGTTGTCGGCGGGGCAGCCCGTCGTGTTGTGGGTCGACGCGGCCGGCGGTGGCGGCCCGTTCGTGCTCACCGGCACCGCGGTCGACCCGACCGAGACCCGGTGCGACGACCGGTACGACGACGACGCCGACCAGCTGATCGACTGCGCGGACCCGGACTGCACCGCGTGTGTCGAGGTGTGCCCGGCGCTCGTGGCCGATGGGTTCCCGACGTCGGTCGCCGGCGCCACCACCGGGGCGCCCGACCAGCTCACCCCGTCGTGCGCGGCGGGCCCGTCGTCGGACGTGGCGGTGTCGTTCGTCGCCCCGTCCGCCGGCCGATACGGGTTCGCGGTGGCCGGCGCGCCGTTCGACAGCGCGCTCGTGCTGCTCGACGCGTGTGGCGGGGCCGAGCTCGGGTGCGCCGACGTGGACGGGCTCGGCGGCGAGGCCCTCGCGGTCTTCCTCGAGGCCGGGCAGGAGGTGGTCGCGGCGGTCGACGGGTACCAGGGCGACCACGGACCGTTCACCCTGGCCGTGTTCACCCCGTCGGACGCCGAGCTCGACTGCGGCGACGGGATCGACGAGGACGTGGACGGGCTCGCCGACTGCGCCGACCCGGACTGCGCCGGCGGGTGCTTCGAGGACTGCGGCGACGGGGTCGACGACGACGCCGATCAGCAGGTCGACTGCGCGGACCCCGACTGCGACGCCGATCCGAGGTGCGCCGAGGACTGCGGCGACGGCGTGGACCAGGACTTCGACGGGCTCACCGACTGCGCCGATCCCGGGTGTGACCTCGATCCGGGCTGCGCCGAAGACTGCGAGAACAACGTCGACGACGACGGGGACGGGTTCATCGACTGCGCCGACGGCGGGTGCGCCGAGACCGAGGTGTGTGGCGGCGACTGCCCCGACCTGGGCGTCGGGGAGGGCACGGTCGCGGGCGACACGACCGCGGCGGGGGACGAGCTGTCGCCGAGCTGCGGCGGGCCCGGCGCGCCCGAGGTCACCGTGGCGTTCACCCCCGACGAGACCGGCACCTACGTGTTCGACACGGTGGGCTCGGCGTTCGACACCGTGCTCGCGGTGCTGTCGGACTGCGGCGCGGCCGAGCTCGGCTGCTCCGACGACGGGCCCGGGTGGCTCGGGCCGTCGCTGGTCGCGGTCCCCCTCACCGGCGGCGACACGGTGATCGCGGTGGTGGACGGGCTCGACGGCGCGGCGGGGGCGTACACGTTGACCGTGACCCGCGCCCCCGACGACGAGCTCGACTGCGGCGACGGGCTGGACGAGGACTTCGACGGGAGCGCGGACTGCGCCGACGCCGGGTGCGCCCCCGGGTGTGACTGCCCCGAGCACACGCTCACCGCGGCGTCGGTGTCGGGCACCACGTCCGGCTCGGACGACCTCGCGGGCTCGTGTGGGTACGGCGCCTCGCCCGAGGAGACCTGGGCGTACACCGCGGGCGCGTCCGGCGACGTGACGTTCTCCACCGCCGGCTCCGCGTTCGACACGGTGCTGTACGTGCTCGACGCGTGCGGCGGGGCGGAGCTCGCGTGCTCGGACGACGGGGGCGGCGGCTCCACGTCCGAGCTCGTGGTGCCGATGACCGCCGGCCAGACGGTGATCGTGGTGGTCGACGGGTACGGCGGCGCCGCGGGGGACTACACGCTGTCGGTCGACTGAGCGCCGACCAGCGGCACGAGGGACCAGTGCGCGAGCGCGAGCGTGTCGGCCGGGGTCGAGCGCTCCACGATCTGGCGCATCTGGCGGAACGCCTCGCGCTGCACGTCGAGCAGCGCCGGCAGGTCCGCGCGCGACACCGCGACCAGGTTCCACGACACGAGCGCCGCCGCGTCGAGCCGCTCGAGCGCGACCTGGCCCCAGAACCGCTTCAGGTCGCCCACCGGGCGCTTCTGCCGCGCGTCGATCGGGGCGGACGCCACCCGCTCGTACCGCCCGGCGCGCAGGCGGATCTGGCCCGCGTCGGCGAGCAGCCCGAGCGCGGCCTGCTCGAGCTCGGGGTCGATCCCGAGCGCGGCGGCGATCCACCCCGGGGCGTGCGCCGGCTGCGACCGGTACCCGTCCAGCTCGAGCGCGAGCAGGATCGCCCCGGTCCACGGCGAGGCGCGGACCAGCGCGCGCGACGCCTTCAGCTGCCGCCACTGTGACCGCAGCGACGGCAGCTCGTCCGGGTCGACGAACGTGGCCACGAAGTCCGGCAGGCGCTGACCGGCGCGGTCGACCACCTTCAACAGGTCGGGCAGCCGCGGCTCGGACCGCCCGGTCACCCACCGGCCGAGCGCCTGGACCCCGATCCCACACCGCTCGGCCGCGTCGGCCCGGGTCGAGCCGTCGATCGCGTCGAGCAGCACCGCGATCGCGGCGGGCTGCTCCCGCACGGGTGCGGGCGCCCCGCGCAAGTACCCGGCGAGCGCGGTGTCCGCGTCGATCCCGGCGGCGCCCACCGCGGCGAAGAACGTGCGCGCCGGCGGGAACCGGCGCCCCGACTCCCAGCTGTACGGCACGTTCGACCGGCAGCCCAGCCGGCGCGCGAACGCGACCTGGGATCGGGTGCCTCGCAGCGCGCGCATCAGCTCGGCCGCCAACCGCTCGTGGTCCATCGGAGCACCGTACCCGAGGATCGGCCCCGGGTGCACCTCCGTTCCTCGAGCTATGGCGGAATCGACGCGTGGGTGGCGATTCGGCGCGAGGGTTTCTTCGGTTCGGACAGCAGGCCGTTCGGGGGAGGGGCAGACTGCGTCCAGGAGGACTGTCGATGAACCCATTCGACCCGTGGCGGCGCATCCCTGTCGGCGCCGGACTGGTGCTGCTGCTCCCGCTCGACGGGTGCTTCCTGGGCAAGGACACGGTCGGGACGACGTCGCTGCGCGACACCGACAGCGGGTACATCGGCACCCCGCCCGGCACGATGCCGCCGGTCACCGGCTCGACCGGGGACACCGGCGCGACCGGAGACACCGGGGCGGTCGGTCACACCGGGGACACCGGCTACACCGGCACCCTCGGCACGCCGCCGTCGGGTGGCTCCGGCACCATCGGGACGCCTCCCGCGAGCGGCTCCGGCTACATCGGGACGCCGCCGCCGGGCGGCAGCGATGCCTCCGGCGCGCGGCTCGGCGCGCTGCCGAAGCCGCGATGACCACCGCGGTCGACGGGTCGGGGCTGCCGGCCGAGTGGGAGCTGTGGGCCGCCGGGAACCTGATCCGCGGCCGCCCCGCCGACGAGCTCGTGGCAGCGCTGGAGGAGGAGGGGTTCGCCCCGGAGGCGGCGCGGTCGGCGGTGACGACCCTCGAGGGCAGCGCCGGCGTACGCGCGGCTCGGCTCGCGCTGCGTCCGGTGGTGCAGGTCCACCGGCTGCGCCGAGAGCACCTTCGGCTCGCAGGGTCGTCGGTGCCGGTCCAGCCCGGGGTCGACCCGGCGACGTTCGTGCAGCGGTACCTGGCGCCCCAGGTCCCGGTGGTGTTGCCCGACCTGACCGCCGGGTGGCCCGCGCGCGAATGGACCTGGTCCAGCCTGGTGGAGCAGTTCGGCGACACCGCGATCGAGGTGTGTGAAGGGCGGTCTCGGGTCGACGGTCCCGCGCGCCAGTGGCGGTCACTCACCCGGCTCCGGCCGTTCCGGCAGGTGGTCGAGCGCGCGCTCGACCCGGCGACCGGCGACGACCTGTACGTGGTCGCGAACAACGCGGCGCTCGAGGGCCCCGATCGCAGCGGGGGGCCGCTCGCGTCGCTGGTCGAGGACGTGCGCGCGGTCGACGGGTTCCTCGCGCGCGAGACCCTGCTCCACAGCTCGGTGTGGATCGGCGGGGCGGGCACCCACACCCCGGTGCACCACGACCTGTGCGACCTGCTGTTCTGCCCGTTCCTGGGGGCCAAGGACGTGTGGCTCGCGCCGCCGGAGGAGATCGAGCTCGCCGACCACGGCGCGGGGTACTTCGGCCCGGACCTGTCCCTCGCGCGGCCCGAGACGTGGGCCCGGTTCGGGATCGAGGCGCTCGCCGTGCGGCAGGTCCGAGTCGAGCCTGGCCAGACGCTGTTGATCCCGGCCGGGTGGTGGCACGAGGTGGTGTCGCGCGCCCCGTGTGTCACGATCACGTTCGCCGGGCTCACCCGGCCCAACGACTACGGGTGGTTCCACCCGGCTCCGCCCGAGCGGGTGGAGCTCGGCGCGCAGACCGCCCAGGAGGGGACATGATCACGGGTTGGCTCGGGTGTGTCGCGGTGCCGCCGGACGCCGACCCGACCCGGCCGCCGGTCGCGGAGCCTCCGGCCCTGGACGGCGGCCAGATCGGGGAGAGCTCGACCGAGGCGTCGTACGACGAGGGCGTGTGGCGGGTGTCCGCCGGCGACCTCGGCGACGGCGTCGATCTGCGGGGCGCCGAGTCCGTCGTGGTCGTTCAGGGCGCGGCCGAGCGGTTCGGGCCGGCGATGGTCGACCTCGGCGGTGAGATCGCGATCGGGGGCGAGCTCGTCGGCGTGGGCGGCGCGGTGTGGGTGTTCCCGTCCCAGGCCCTGGCCGACGGGGCGTGGAGCGACGCGGCGACCTGGTCGGCGCTGTGGCCGGACCGGGAGGTCGTCGGGCTCACCGCGGTCGGAGACCTCGACGGCGACGGCGCCCCAGAGGTGGGGGTGCTCGACTCGCACCGCGGGCTGTCGATCGAGGGGCGGGCCGGCCAGTGGGCGTGGGCGGACGGCGTGTCGGGCGCGCCGGTCGTGGTCGACGGGCGGGTGTGGGCGGCGTCGGGCGAGCCGCTCGCGCTGGTCGAGGTCGGCGGCTCGGGCACGGCCCCGCTG
>JBEBJC010000665.1:0-4974 GCA_040080105.1 Myxococcota bacterium | reverse complement strand
GATCCCCTCCACCGGGTCCCCCGCGCCGAGCGGGACGTCGAGCGCCCGCGCCAGCGCGTGCCCCAGGTCGGCCACCGACCGCGCCTCGGTGAGGTCCGCCACGATCCCCTCGCCAGCGAACCGACGGGCCGCGGCGAGCGCGAGCCGGGTCTTGCCGACGCCCCCGATCCCGGTCAGCGTGACCCACCGCGCCAGGCGCAGCTGCGCGTCGAGCGCGTCGAGCTCGGCGGCCCGCCCGACGAACGGGTCGCGGTCCGCCGGCAACCTCTCCATCCGCGAGGGGAGCCGCACCGTGCGCTCCACCTCGGGAGCCGGGGTCGAGGCCGCCACCGACACCCGGTGTGCGCCGAGCCAGGTGGACAGGGCCGAGCCCGGCCCGAGCGCGTCCGGGACTCCGAGCGCGTCGAGCGCCTCCGCGACCCACCCGATCGACGGCCTCTCTGCGGGGTCGGGGCGCAGCAGCGCGCGCGCCAGCCCGTCGAGCGGCGGCGGCACCGGCGGGCCCTCGGGCGAAGGCCGAGCGCCCGTCGTGAGCTCGTGCAGGATCACCCCGAGGGACCACACGTCTGCCGGGGCCTCGGCCTGCCCGGCGTGGCCGAGCTGCTCCGGCGCGGCGTACGCCGGCGTCCCCACGAACCCTTGGGTGGAGCCCGCCGCGGCCCCGACCCCGTCGGCGGTGGGAGGGTCCGGCCGGCCGAGCTCCCCGGCCTTGGCGATCCCGAAGTCCGCCACCCGCACCCGCACCCGCTCGCCCACGCGGTCCAACAGCACGTTCGACGGCTTGAGGTCGCGGTGCACCACGCCGACGCGGTGCGCACACGCCACCCCGTCGACGATCGCCCGGAACAGCGCCGTGGCCTCGTCCAGCGTCGGGCGGCGGTCGGCCAGCGCCACGTCGAGCGAGCAGCCGTCCACCAGGGGCAGCACCAGCGCGGGCGCGCCGAACACGTCGATCACGTCGGTCACCGGCACCACGTGCGCCGGGTCGAGCCGCGCCTGCACCCGCCCTTCGCGCACCAGCCGCTCGCGCGCCGCCGCGCCCCCGAGCCGCAGCACCTTCAGCGCGTGGACCGTGTCGAGCACCGTGTGCCGCACCGCGTACACCTGCGCGGCCCCGCCGCTGCCGATCGGGCGGAGGACGAGGTAGCGGTCGACCACGGAGCCAGGCCGGAGCGGGGTCACCTCCCCCGCCTAACCGGACCGTCCCCTGCACGATCGTTGCGCGAACGGCGCGCGCCCGGTCCGCCCCCCCGCCGGTAGGTTGGCTCGGGAGGTCGGAATGGGCGAGCTCGCGGTCGAGGCCGATGCGATCGAGGCGCCGCTGGCGCCGGTCGGCGGGCGTGACGTTGTGATGGCCGTGGCGGGCGTGACGGCTCTGGGGCTCGCGGCAGCGGCAGCGGCGGGTCGATCGCCCGCCTGGCGCCCGGGCTGGTAGGCGGCGTGTTCGGGGCGTTCGCGCTGACCGGGCCGGCGCTGCTGGTCGCGCACCAGTTCCTGCGGATCGACGCCCCGGTGACCGATGTGGCAGCGGTCCTCGGGCGCACGGTGGTGCGGGTCGGCCAGATCGGGTGGGGCTTCGCGCCGGTGTGCCTGATGTTCGCGCTGACCGCGCCGGGCTCCGGGCTGTGGCTGCTCGCGGCCGCGGGCGCGCTGCTCGGCGGGGTCGCGGTGGTCAACGCTACCGCCGGGCTCGTCGCGCTGACCCACCGCCGCATGTGGGATCTGACGGTCGGGGTGTGGATCGCCGTCACCGTCGCGGTGGCGGCTCGGCTGGCGCTGTACTCGGTCTGAAGGGGGTCGTCATGGTGTTGGAGCTCTGTGGGGAGATCTTGCGCGACCCGGTCGCGGTGGTGGACCGAGGGTCGGACCGCGCGCGGTTCGCGGTGCTGGCGCCGCGGCTGCTCGCGATCACGGTCGCGTCGGCGGTGGTGTTCGGCGCGGTCACCGGCAGCTACCGCGGCGGCATACAGGTGGGGTTCGCGGCGCTGAAGATGCCGCTCGTGTTCCTGGTCCCGCTGCTGGCGGCGCTGCCGGCGAGCCGCGCGATGTACCGGGTGAGCGGGGTGGAGCTCGACCCGACCCGGCTCGGCCTGGCCGGGCTGGTCGGGGTGGCGCGCGCGGCGCTGCTCGCCGCCGCGTTGGCCCCGGTGTTGTGGCTGCTGTACTCGCTCGACCTGCCGTACCACCTCGCGGTGGTGGTGTTCGCCGGGATGTTGGCGCTGGCGGGGCTCCCGGGCCTGGCGACGCTCGGGCGGGTGATCCCGGGCACCGCGCGCGCGGCGGCCCTGGGCTCGGTGTTCGTGCTCGGGCTGGTGACCGCGCAGACCGGGTGGGTGCTCCGGCCGTTCGTCGCGCGGCCGACCGCCGAGGTGTCGCTGGTGCGGCCCCTCGAAGGGGACATCACCGGCAGCTTGCTCCGATCGCCGCTGGCGGCGCTCGGAGTGTACCTGTCGTACGAGCCGGAGGTGTCGCCGTGGACGGAGTGAGCTGGGGACCGAACGCGCAGGCGCTGCTGGCGCTCGCCGCGTACCTGGCGCTCGGGCTGGCCGTGGGTGCGACGCTGGCGCGGCGCGGGTTCCCCGGGGGCACCGCCGCCGCCGCGATCGCGGTGTGGCCGATGTTCGTCCCGTTGCTCGGGGCTGCCCCCGCGCCGGTGCGGGCCGGTCCGTTCGCGTCGCGGATCGACGCGGTGTTCGGCGCGGTGCGCCAGGTGCTCGCCGAGACCGGGACCACCGAGATCGGGACCGAAGACCTCGATCGCCTGCAAGCCGCGCTCGGGCGCGCCGACGAGCGGATCGCGGTGGTCGACGGGCTGCTCGCCCGCCCGATCGACGCCTCACACCCGGCCCGCAGCCTGACCCGGCTGACCGAGGCCCGGGCCCACGCGGCGGCCGAGGTCGAGGCGGTGATCGCCGAGCTCGCCGAGCTCCGCCTGCAGGTCGGGCTGCTGACGCTGGCCGGCGGGGGGAGCGTGCGGGCGCAGCTGAACCAGCTGCAGGCCCGGGTGGCGTCGCTGGAGGAGGTGGCGCGGGTCGGCTGAGCCGGGCCGGTCGGCCGAGGTTACCTGCGGGCGATGCGCACGCTCCTCGACGGCCACGCCGCGTTTCGTCGCCAGGTCCCCCGGGACGAGCGGCGGTTCCTCCGCCAGCTCGCCAGCGAGGGCCAGAGCCCCGACGCCCTGTACGTCGGGTGCAGCGACAGCCGGGTGGTGCCCGAGCTGCTCACCGCGAGCTCCCCCGGGGCGCTGTTCGTGGTGCGCAACGTCGCGAACCTCGTGCCCACCCTCGACCACGCCGACGCGTCGGTCGGGGCGGCGCTCGAGTACGCCGTCGGCCACCTGCAGGTGCAGCACGTGATCGTGTGCGGGCACTACGGGTGCGGGGGCGTCCGCGCCGCGGTCGACGGGCTCGAGCCGCTGCACCACCACCCCTCGCTGTGCGAGTGGCTGCGCCAGCTCGACCCGGTGGTCGAGGCGCTGCCGCCGGGAGACCCCGACGCGCGGTGGCGCGCGGCGGTCGAGAACAGCGTGGAGGCCCAGCTGCAGAACCTGTTGTCGTACCCGCCGGTGTCCGACGCGGTGGCCCGCGGCGCGCTCGAGATCCACGGCTGGGTGTACGACATGGCCACCCTGGATCTGTCGGTGTACGACCCGTCGACCGACCAGTACCGCCCCGCGCGGGAGGTGCTGAGCACCTCGGACTCGCCCGAGCCGCGCCCACGGCAGGGCGGCGGCTGACGACGCTGTGGTTCGGTCCGTGTCGATCCGGTCATGTGGTACAGTCCGACCACCGGAGGGCGGATGCGCGAGGGCCAAATCCTGGGGTGGTCTGCGCTGATGTTCGCGGGCGGGTGCACCGGCGCGGTGAGCTTGGTCGCCTCGGTGGTGTTGCGCCTGTCCGCCGGACGGGCACCGGTCGCGGCCGCCGAGGTCGCTGCCACCGAAGTCGCAGACCCCGAGGTCTCGGCCGCCGAGGTCGCGGTCGAGGCGCCGCCGGTCGACCCCGCGCCGCGGTGGGTCACCGCGGCGTCGGGGCTGGAGTATGCGCCCCAGACCGGGCTGCGGAGGCTCGACGTGGCGGCCCCGCCCGAGCCGTGGCTCCCCCCGTGGTGGGCGGTGGTGGGTGCCGTGGGCTGCTCGTTCGTGTCACTCGGACTCGGCGCCGCCTCGTTCACCAGCCGCGCTCGGCCGGCCGATGAGCCCGCCCCGGGTCACCGCGCCTCGACCGCCCCCATCACCCAGTAGATGCCGGCCAGGCGGTTGTCCGAGTTGTCGTGGGGCAGCGCGCCCGACGACTCGTACACCCGACCCAGCTGCACGAACACGTAGTCACCTGCGTCCCACTCGGGCCAGATCGAGCCGGGCACGGTGAACGACCCGTCATCGGTCGCGGCGCAGGTCACCGACACGTCGGGGGTGGTGCCGCCGATCATCCGCACCAGGTACAGCGCCACGAAGTCCCCGGCCGCCCCTTCCCAGGTGAACGTGAGCTGGTTCTTGCCCACCAGGGGCGGGTCGGCGGCGTCCAGGTCCGGGCCGGTCACCGCGAACGCCGGCGGCACCTGCACTGCGGCGGGGACGTCGAACCCGGGCCAGTCTGCGCTCCCTGCCACCGGGTCGAGGTCGTACACCGCGCCCGGGAGCACCTGGTCGAGCGGCTCGAGCACGTCGGCCGAGAACGCGCCGGGCGCCAGCGGCTGCGGCACGAGCGCGATCGTGCGGGTCCCGGAGGTGAGGGTGATCACCGCGGCGCCGGTGTCGTAGTACGTGGGCGGGTCGTACGCTCCGACCCCGAGCAGGCAGGTGTCGAGGGTCGGGCTGTACCCGTCCTGCAGCGACCCCTCGTACGGCTCGGTGAACCCGAGCTCGGCGTACGCCGAGTCCGCCGGGTCGACCCAGTAGTCGCCCACCATCTCCAGGTACCCGACCCACCCCCACAGCCCCGTCGCGCCCGTCCCGTCGGCCCAGTACTGGAA
>JBEBJC010000664.1:0-4975 GCA_040080105.1 Myxococcota bacterium | reverse complement strand
CCGCCAGTCACCCGGGTCGAACGCGTACTCCACGTGCACGGTGGCCTGCGCCGACTGGGTCCACGACACGATCAGCAGCGAGCCGAGCTGCGGGTGGACCCTCGCGCTCACGTCGGACAGCGCGAGCTCGACCGGGGTGCCGGTGTCGGTCACCACCGGTCCGGTGTCGGTGTCACCGGTCGACGAGGTCGGCGTGGACGTGGTTTCGGGCGGCGGGGTCGGGCAGCCGAGCAGGGTGAGCGTGAGCATGGCGAGACGATACCCCGACCGACGAGCACCCGCCTTCGACACCCCGCGCGGGGGTGGTTACGCACCCCGAGATGAACGCCGTCCTGGCCCATCGCCATCCGCACCATCGGTCCTCCTCGGGTCGGTAGCGGACGTTCGCTCGTCACTCGCCGGCCCTCCGGGTCGGCGACGCGCACCGTGTCTCGCCCCGGTTCCGGCTTCCGGAGCTCCGATGACACTGCGCCTGGCCTTACCGAAAGGCCGTATGTTCGAAGGGACCGCCGCGCTGCTCGCCGACGCGGGCATCGGCGTACGCTCGGCCGAGCGCGGGTATCGCCCGCGGGTCGGCCTGCCCGACACCGAGTCGAAGCTGCTCAAGCCCCAGAACGTGGTCGAGATGCTGCACGCGGGCTCCCGCGACGTGGGCTTCGCCGGGGCGGACTGGGTCGCCGAGCTCGGCGCGGACCTGGTGGAGGTGCTCGACACCGGCCTCGACCCGATCCGCCTGGTGGCCGCCGCCCCCGCGTCCTCGTTGGTGGATGGCGCGCTGCCGCGCCGGCCGCTGGTGGTGGCGTCCGAGTACGAGCGGCTCACCCGGCAGTGGATCACCCGCCGCGAGCTCGAGGCGCGGTTCGTGCGGAGCTACGGCGCGACCGAGGTGTTCCCGCCCGAGGACGCCGACTGCATCGTCGACAACACCGCGACCGGCTCGACCCTCGCGTCGAACCAGCTGGCGGTGGTCGACGTTCTGCTCGAGTCGTCGACCCGGCTGTACGCGAGCCGAGCGGCGTGGGCCGACCCGGAGAAGCGGGCCCGGGTCGCCGACCTCGCGCTGGTGCTCCGCTCGGTGCTCGACGCCCGGCGCCGGGTGATGGTCGAGCTGAACGTCGACGCGTCCCACCTCGAGGCGGTGGTCGCGATCCTCCCGTGTATGCGCGAGCCGACGGTCTCGCGGCTGCACGACGAGGTGGGGTTCGCGGTGCGGGCGGCGGTGCCCCGGGTCGAGCTCGCGGTGTTGATCCCGCAGATCCGCGCGGCCGGGGGCACCGACATCGTGGTGTCCGCGATCGCCCAGATCGTGCCGTGATGCGGCCCGCTCCCGCGATCCTGGGGGTCGCTCCGTACGAGGTCGCGCGGCCGCCCCAGCCGATCGACCTCGACCTCCGAGGCAACGAGGGCGCGCGCGGCCCGGCCGACGACGCCCCTCGGCCCGCCGAGGTGCACCTGCGCGGGTACCCCGACGCCCGTCCGCTCGAGGCCGCGCTCGCCGCCCGCCTCGGGTCGTCCGCGGCCCAGGTGGTGGTGACCGCCGGCGCGGACGAGGCGCTCGACCGCGTGTGCCGCGCGGTGTTGTGCCCCGGGCGGGTGTGCCTCCTGCCGACGCCGGGGTTCGCGATGACCACCCGGTACGCGGCCGCGACCGGGTGTGAGGTGGTCTCGATCCCGTGGGACGGCGAGTTCCCGCTGTCCGCGATGCTCGAGGCCGACGACGGCCGGGTCGCGCTGGTGGGGATCACCTCCCCGAACAACCCCACCGGGGCGGTGGTCTCCCCTGCGCAGGTCGCCACGCTGTCGGAGCATTTCCCGGACGCGGTGGTGTTGGTGGACCTCGCGTACGTCGAGTACGCCGACCACGACCCGACGGAGGAGCTGCTGCGCCACCCGAACGTGGTGGTGGTCCGGACGTTCTCCAAGGCGTGGGGCCTCGCCGGCCTGCGGGTCGGGTGGGCGGCCGGGCCCGCCGAGGTCGTGCGGTGGATCCGCGCCGCGGGCAGCCCGTACCCGGTGTCGGCCTGGTCCCTCGCCACGGCCGAGTCCCGGCTGCGGCGCGGCGTCCCCGCCGACCACGTGCGCCAGGTGCGCGACGAGCGGGGCCGGATCACCGCGGCGCTGCGGGAACACGGCGTCGCCGCGCTCGACTCGGGCGCGAACTTCGTGTTCGCGCGAACCCCGGAGGCGGCGTGGCTGCACGACGGGCTCGCCGGGCTCGGCATCGCGGTGCGCGGGTTCGAAGGCGCGGTGCGGATCGGCTGCCCCGGCGACGAGCCAGCCACCCAGCGCTTGCTGCACACGCTCGGGGCGGTGCTCCGGCCCGAGGCGGTGCTGTTCGACGTGGACGGCGTGCTGGTAGACGTGAGCGGCAGCTACCGCCGGGCGATCGTCGAGACCGCGGCGACGTTCGGGGTGACCGTCACCCCCGACGACATCCGCCGGATCAAGGCCCAGGGCGGCGCGAACGACGACTGGGACGTCACCTGGAGGCTGGTCGGCGGGAGCGTCGGGTACGACGAGGTCCAGCGCCGGTTCGAGCAGCTGTACCAGGGAGGGCTGTGGCGGAACGAGCGCCTCCGCCTCCCCGCCGACGCCCTCCGCAGGCTCGCGCGACAGGTCCCGATCGCGCTGGTGACCGGCCGCCCGCGGGCCGACCTCGAACGCCTGTTGCTCGAGCACGGGCTCGCCGACCTGTCACTGGTGGCGGTGTGCCGCGAAGACGGCCCGAACAAGCCCGACCCGTGGCCCGTCGCCGAGGCGTTGCGCCGGCTCGGGCGGTCCAGCGCGTGGATGCTCGGCGACACCGTCGACGACGTCCGCGCGGCCCGCGCCGCCGGGGTCGTCCCGATCGGGGTGCTGGCCCCGGGCGACACCGACCCCGAGCCGCTCGTGCGCGCGGGCGCCGCCCGCGTGTGGTCCGACCCGTCCCTCGCCCTCCCCCCGCGCTGGAGCCGACCATGAGAGCCGCCACCTTCGATCGCGCCACCACCGAGACCCGGGTGCGGGTGGCGCTGGACCTCGACGGCACAGGCCGTAGCTCGATCGCGACCGGGATCGGGTTCTTGGACCACCTGCTGACCGGGTTCTCGAAGCACGGCCGGATCGACCTCGAGGTCCGGTGTGAGGGAGACCTGCACGTCGACGACCACCACACCGCGGAGGACGTGGCCCTCGGCATCGGCGCCGCGCTCGACCAGGCGCTCGGAGACCGGTCCGGGGTCGCCCGGTTCGGCCACGCGTACGCCCCGCTCGACGAGGCCCTGGTCCGCGCGGTGGTCGACCTGTCGGGGCGCCCGTGGGCCGAGGTCCACCTGTCGCTGCGGCGCCCCTCGCTCGGCGCGCTCGCGGCAGAGAACGTCGGCCACGTGCTGCGGTCGATCGCGCTCCGGTCGCGGACCACGCTGCACGTCGACGTGCTCCGCGCCGAGAACGACCACCACCAGGCCGAGGCCGCGTTCAAGGCCACCGCGCTCGCGTTCGCCCAGGCGGCGGCGCGTTCGGGCGACGGCATCCCGTCCACCAAGGGGGTGCTGTCTTGATCGCGGTGGTGGCCACCGGGGTGGCGAACCGCGCGAGCGTGCGGGCGGCGCTGGTGCGCGCCGGCGCCCGCTCGGTGGAGGACACGCTCGATCCGGAGGTGGTGCGCGCGGCCCCGCAGGTGGTGCTGCCCGGGGTCGGCGCGTTCGGGGCCGGGATGTCGGCGCTGCGGGCTGCGGGGGTGGTCGACGCGCTGCGCGAGCGGATCGCGGCCGGGCGGCCGACGTTGGCGGTGTGCCTCGGCCTGCAGCTGCTCGCCGCCGGGTCGGACGAGTCGCCGGGGGTCGCCGGGCTCGGGGTGTTCGACCAGCACGTCCGCCGCCTCCCGAGCCCGGTCCGGGTGCCGCACCTCGGGTGGAACGGGGTGCAGATCGCCGGCGGCCGGTGGATCTGCCCGGGGGTGGCCACGTTCGCGCACTCGTTCGCGCTGACCGAGGCCCCGCCCGGGTGGACCGCCGCGTGGGCCGACCACGGGGGCAGGTTCGTCGCCGCGGTCGAGCGCGGGAGCGTGCTCGGGTGCCAGTTTCATCCCGAGCTCTCCGGGGAGTGGGGAGCGCGGCTGCTCGAGCGGTGGGTGCAGGCCCGCCCGCTCGCCCCGTCCGGGCCGGTGCGCCGGCGGGTGGTGCCGTGCCTCGACGTGGACGCCGGGCGGGTGGTGAAGGGGGTCCGGTTCGCGGGCCTGCGCGACGCCGGCGACCCGGTGGAGCGGGCCCGCGCGTACGTGGACCAAGGCGCGGACGAGCTGGTGATGCTGGACGTGAGCGCCACGCCGGACGGGCGACGGACGTCGATCGCGACCGTCGCCGCGCTGCGCGAGGTGCTCCCGATCCCGCTCACCGTCGGGGGCGGGGTCCGCGGGGTCGACGACGCGTCGCGCCTGCTCGCTGCCGGGGCGGACAAGGTCGCGGTCAACAGCGCCGCGGTCGACGATCCGTCCCTGCTCGCGGCGCTCGCCGACCGGTTCGGTCGCCAGTGTGTGGTGTTGGCGCTCGACGCGGCGCGGCGGCCCGGAGGGTGGGAGGTGGTGGTGCGCTCGGGCAAGGTCCGCACCGGCCACGACGCGGTGGCGTGGGCGAGCCGGGCGACCGGGCTCGGCGCCGGCGAGGTGTTGCTCACCTCGTGGGACCGGGACGGCACCGGAGACGGCTACGACCTGCCGCTGATCACGGCGGTCGCCGGAGAGACCGACGTGCCGATCGTCGCGTCCGGGGGGGCCGCCCACTCGGGGCACCTCGCCGAGGCGTTCGGCGCCGGGGCCGACGCGGCGCTGGTCGCGTCGATCGTGCACGACGGGCGGGCGACGGTGGGATCCCTGAAGGCCGAGCTCCTCGCTCGCGGGGTGGAGGTGCGCCCATGATCGTGCCGAGCATCGACCTCCAGCGAGGTCACGCAGTGCAGCTCGTGGGCGGCAAGGAGCGGGCGCTCGACGCGGGAGACC
>JBEBJC010000026.1:0-21222 GCA_040080105.1 Myxococcota bacterium | reverse complement strand
GCCATGAACGCCGCGGTCCCCGCCATGCTCGCGAACGCCGCGTCGCGCACGGTGATCGCGCCCGCCGCCGCGGCCTCGCCGGTGTCGACGAACACGCCGAGGTGCTCGAGGTACACCTGCCGAGCGGCGGCGTCCTCCGCCGCGAGCTTGCCGAACCCCTCGATCAGCGCGCGGGCGGCGACCCCGAGCGCCTGCGGGTTGGTGCGCGGACCCTCGGCCACGGCCGCCAACTGCCGGCCGAGCAGCTGCCACCGCTCGGTCAACCCCGCCCACCGCTCCGGGTCGGGCCGGCGCCCGGAGAACAGGTCGACCGCGCCCCCGAAGAACCCGAGGTTCTCGGCGAAGTCCAGCTCCACCGACCGCGCCTCGTTCGCGCGCCGCAACGAGGCGCCCGCCGCTTCCGCGTAGGCCGCGAGCCGCTCGCGAAGATCGGCTTCGAACGCCTCGGGGGTCGGCGGACCGACGAGCTCTCCCGGGGCCTCGGGCTCCACCACGGGCTCGGCGGTGGTCGGCGCCGGCGAGTGTTGGACAGGGTCCGAGGTTCGAGGTTGACGCGGAGCGTGGTGTGACGGCACGGAGGCCCTCCGAGGAACGAGGGACACCGAGCCTACCACCGTGCCCTGTTTCAGCCTTGCAACACCCGCTCGAGCATCGCGCGGTCGGCCTGGATCGCGGTGCGCTGCCAGTAGAACGACAGGCCGCGCATCCCGCCCAGCTCCTCTCCGCCGCCCGCCTTGCCGGGGCCGCCGTGGACGAAGTTCGGCAGCACGGTGCCCGGGCCCGGGCTCTGGTCGTGCACCTTGCGCGAGCCCCAGTGCACCCGACCGGTGTACGGCGCGATCCCGAGCACCACCCGCCCGGCCCACGCTTCGTCGTCGCTGTACACGCTGGCGACGAGCCCACCGCCGCCGCGGGCGACGAGCGCGACCGCCTCGTCGGCCTCGCCCGAGTAGGTGAGCACGGTCGCCACCGGGCCGAACACCTCGTGGTCGTGCACGTACGGCGCCGCGAGGCCCGCGTCGGACCGGAACAGAGACGGGGGCACGAAGCACCCGGTCTCGGGCGCGGGCGCGCGCCACACCAGCTTCGCCGAGCGCTCGAGCTCGATCAGGCCCTTGCGGACGGCGTCGCGCTGCGCCGGGCTCGCGACCGGCCCCACGTCGGTGCCCTTCTCCCCCGGATCGCCCACCACCGACCTCGACAGGCGGTCGACCAGGGCCGCGATCACGTCGTCGGCCACCGCGGCGGGCACGAAGATCCGGCGCACGGCGGTGCACTTCTGACCCGCCTTCTGCAGCATGTCGCGGGCGGCCTCGTTGACGAACATCTGGAACGTGTCCGAGCCGAGCTCCACGTCCGGCGCGAGCACCGACGCGTTGAGCGAGTCCGCCTCGACGTTCACCCGCACGTTGTTCGCGATCACCGCCGGATGGGAGCGGATCGCGCGCGCGGTGTCCGACCCACCGGTGAACGCCAGGCAGTCCTGCGGGCCGAGGTGGTCGAGCAGGTCGCCCACCGGCCCCACCAGCAGCGAGAACGCGCCCTCGGGCAACACGCCCGCGCCGTTCCACAGCTCGACGATCTTCACCGCGAGCGCCGCGGTGCTGGTGGCGGGCTTCGACAGGACGGGCACGCCCGCCAGGAGCGCCACCGCGGCCTTCTCCGCCATCCCCCACGCCGGGAAGTTGAACGCGTTGAGGTGGACCGCGACCCCGTGCCGCGGAACCCACAGGTGCTGCGCGGCGAACCGCTTCGACCGCAGCACCGCGTCGGGCTCGCCGTCGAGCACGATCCGCCGCTCGCCGAGGGACTTCCCGAGCCCGGCGTAGTACGCGAGGGTGCCGGCCGCGCCGTCGATGTCGAACTTCGCGTCGCCGCGGGTCGTCCCGCCCGACGCGCGCGACACCTCGATCAGGTCGTCTCGGTGCTGATGGATCGCGGCCGCCATCGCGTCGAGCATCACCCCGCGCGCCGCGAACGTGGTCGCCCGCAGCGCCGGACCGCCGCGGTCCCGCGCGTAGGCCAGCGCTGCCCGCAGGTCCAGGCCCGCGGTGGAGGCCTCGGCGTATGGCGCGTTGGTGGTCGGATCGACCACCGTGACCGCCGGGCCGGTCCCGCTCACCCACGCGCCCTGCAACCAGCTGCGGATCGTCGCCATCACCCCTCCCACAGAGTCGGCGCCCGTAACCCGCCGGTGCCCCACCGTCCTCGCAGCGGTCGCCCACCTGCGGTAGGGTGCGGTCGATGCTCGACGTGCGGGACCTGACGAAGGCGTTCCGCACCACTTCCCGGGGAGTGGTGCTGGCGGTCGACCACCTGTCGTTCCGGGTGGAGCCGGGCGAAATCTACGGGTTGCTCGGGCCGAACGGCGCGGGCAAGACCACCACCCTGCGGATGATCGCGACCTTGATCGACCCCGACGCCGGCCAGATCCTGGTCGACGGGGTGGATCGGCGGAAGGACCCGCTCGGGGCGCGCGAGCGCATGGCGTACGTCCCCGCGGAGGCCGGCCTGCCGGAGCGGCTGACCCCACGCGAGGTGGTGCGGCTGTTCGCCCGGATCCAAGGGGTGGCCGGCGGAGCCGCGGTCGGCGAGGCGCTGCTCGAGCGGATGGGCGCGTCGTCGTACGCCGACACGCCGTGTGGGGACCTGTCCACCGGGATGAAGCGGCGGGTGGTGTTGGCCCGGGCCTTGGTGCACGAACCCCGGGTGCTGCTGCTCGACGAGCCGACCGACGGGTTGGACGTGCCGGGGCGACGGGACGTGCTCGAGCTGATCCGCGAGCAGGCGGTCAGCGGGCGGGCGGTGGTCCTGTCGTCGCACATCATGGGCGAGGTCGAGCAGGTGGTGAGCCGGATCGGGGTGGTGGCGCGGGGGCGGATGGCCGCGGAAGGAACCGTGGCCGAGGTGATGGCGAGGTCGGGCACGAGCCGCCTCGACGACGCCTTCCTCGCGCTGGTCGAACCCGAGTCGGGCGCGTGAGGGCCACCCGCGCCGCACGGGCGTTGGTGTTGCTCACGGCGTCGGCGCTCCGCCGGCTGCTGCGCGAGGGGCTGGTGCTGCGGTCGATGTTGTGGCCCGGCCTGGTGGTCTGCCTGACCCTCGCCTGCACCCTGATGGTGCTCGCGGCGTTCCGCCCGGCGCGCACGGTGGTGGTGTCGGCCGCGCTCGACCCGGAGCTCCGCGCAGCGCTCGAGGCGTCGGACTTCCTGGTGATCGACGACCCCGACCCAGCTGCGGCGGTGAGGCGCTGCCGCCCGACGATCGGGATCGAGACGGCGGCCGACGGCACCAACAGCCTGTGGGTGTGCCGCTCCCACCCGTCCGCGCTGGTGGTCGAGGCGATCGTGCGGCAGCAGATGCACGCGCCGTGGCGGCCGGTCGCGCCGCCGCCGCCCGACCCGAAGACGGGCACGGTGCCGGGCGGCCTCGTGTGCCGGATCTTCGGGGTGTTGTTCGTGTTGTACGGCTTGGTGTTCGGCCTCGGCGGGGTCGCGCGCGACCGCGACGACGGCTCGCTCGAAGCGGAGCTGTCACTGCCGATCCCGCGGTGGATCGGCGGCCTCGCCCGGTGGCTCGCGAGCAGCCTGATCCTGGGCGCGTTCTACACGCTGACGGTGCTCGCGTTCGCGTCGGTGTTCATCGTCGACGACGCTCCGGCGGTGATCCGGCACGGCGTGGCCGCGTCGTCGGTCGGGGTCGCGCTCGGGCTCGCGGTCGTCGGCACGGCCGGCCTGAAGAACGGCTTCTCCGGCCCGCTCGGGGTGGGGATGACCGCGGCGACCGCCCTCGTGGGGGCGGGGGCCTCGTGGCAGCTCGACTGGCTGCCTCTCGCGAGCCTGCTCACCCGGGGCGACGGCTGGGCGCCGCTCGGGATCGCGCTCGGGATCGGCCTCGCGTCGGCTCGGGTGTACGGCTGGCGCGCGGGGGGCGGCTGATGCGCCCGGCGCGGATCGCAGCGGTGGCCTGGCAAGACCTCGCCACCGAGTTCAAAGGGCGCCAGGGCCTGGTGCTGCCGGGGCTCGTGCTCGCGCTGCTGCTGCCAGCGGCGGCGATCCCCGACCCCACGGCGAAGCTCACCGCCGACTACGCGTCGGACGCGGTCGAGGCGTACGGCGACGTCCCGCCCGAGGTCGCCGCGCTGCCCGCAGTGGCGCAGGGCGCCCCACACCAGCTGCGGTTCGAGCGCACCGACGACGGGCTCCTGCTACACGGGCCGCTGATCCCCGACCAGGTCCGGAGCGCGCTCGACGCGGGCTCCCCGGCGATCGAGATCCACCGGGTCGAGCGCGGGTACGTGTTCCCGGGGCGCACGCTGTTGTTCGCGCTGGTCACCGCGTCGACGCTCACGGGCGCGGTGTCGCAGAGCATCGGCGGCGAGCGCTCGCGCAAGACCCTGGTGGTGTTGCTGGCGGCGGCGATCACCCGGGCCGAGATCGTGCTCGGCAAGTGGGTGGCGTGGGGCGGGTTCGGCGCCGCCACCTCGCTGTTCGCCGCCACCGCCGCGGTGCTCCTGGGCAACGCGCGCGCCGGGTGGTGGCTCGCGCCGCTGCCGTGGGTGCCGCTGGCGAGCGCCGCGATCGGGTTCTGGCTCGTCCGCCGCGCCGGCGACGTGATGGCCGGCAGCGCGACGACGCTACGGGTGCTCCCCGCGGCGCTGTCGATCGGCGCCGCCCTCGCGTGGCTCGCCGGCGACGGGATCTCTCCGTGGGTCGGCGCGCTCGTGCCGATCGGCGGAGCGCTGATCGCCGCGGGAGACACCTGGCCCGGGGCGGGCCCGCCGTTGGTCGCGGCCGCCAGCACCGCTGCGCTGACCGCGGTGGCCCTCGCCGCCACCGTGCGGGACCTCGAGGAGAGCTCCGACCGCGACCCGCCCCAGCCGTGGTTCGGGCAGTTCGCCCTCGCCACCGGGTTCGGCGCGTTGATGTGGTGGTTCCCGGTCGCGGGACCCCACCTGTGGACCCCCGCCGGCAACCGGCGGATCACCGCTGCCCTGCCGGTCGAGCACGGGCTGGTGGTGGGGGCGCTGCTGCTGGGGATGTTCAGCGCGGTGCGGGCGGCCCGCGCGGTGCGGACCCCGTCGACGCCGGGAGCGAGGTGGCCGCGGGCGCGTGACGGGATCGAAGGCGCGGTGGGCGCGGTCGCGTTGGCGGCGGGCGCGGCGGCGGTCGGGGCGCTGCCTCCCCTGTTCACGTCGGCGTGGGCCGACCGGTTCGACGCCGGGCTGCGGCCGGACGGCGCCGGGCCGGTGGTGGTGGCGGCGGTGATCCTCGCCGACGAGTGGATGTTCCGCGGGTGGTTGCCGCGGGCGGTCGGCCCGATCGCGGCGACGGTGGCGTTCGTGATCGTGCGCGCGCCCACCGACCCGGCGCTCGGCTTGTGGGTAGGCGCCGTGTGCGCCGCGCTCGCCGCCCGAACCGGCTCCCCCTACGCCTCGCTGGTGGCGCGGTTCGGCTGGCTCGCGATCGCCTCGCTCATCGGATAGCGCCGCTCGCCTCCGGCGGAGCGTCACACAGCGACAGGTCGATGTCGGCCAACGTCCGGTGGGTCGCCCACTCGAGCAGGGAGTGGCGCAGCTCGAGGTGAGCGGCGTGGAGCGGGCACGGGGTGTGGGAGTCACACCGCCCCCACCCGAACGCGCAGGTGTTGCTCGTCAGCTCCACCTCGACCGCCTCGAGCACGTCCAGCAGCCGGATCGTCGCGGGGGCGCGGGCCAGGGTGAACCCCCCGTGGTGACCCTTGGTCGAGCGGAGCAGCCCACCTCGCACCAACTTCCGCAGCACCTTCGACAGGAACGCCGGCGGGACCGCGGTGCGAGCGGCGAGCACGTCGGCCGGCACGAAGCCCAGGGCGCCGGCGGCGGCGTCGGCCGCGGCCACGCAGGTCATCGCGCGCAGGGCGTACTGGGCCACCGAAGGGAGTCCGAGCAGGCGCATGCCCTCCTCTAACCGCGCGTGGGTTCCGGCACACGCCGCTGTGGCGAATCACACACGCGACCAGGGCGAACACCCCTCCCGGAATAACAATAGACATGAAAGTCCGCTGAAGTTGGGAGTTGGCACGAGCCTTGCTGAAACCCCAGCGACGATGACCAGGAGGGTTCGATGTCTACTTCGACTGTGAGCACGTGGCTGGCGTTGCTGGCCGGATGTGGAGGCGGCACCACGCCCGGCCCGACGCCCGGGGCCTCCGGCGGCGATCTGCTGTCGGTGATGGCGGAGCGCGGCCTGACCGAAGACGACATCCTGGCGGCGGCGAAGACCTACGCGCCCTCCGGGAAGCACGACGAATACCTGATCTTCGCCTCCGGAGGCCACGGGGGGAACATCATCGTGATCGGCGTGCCGAGCATGCGGATCGTCAAGTACATCTCGGTGTTCGGGCCGGAGCCGTGGCAGGGGTACGGCTACGGCGGACTGTCCGACGCGGTGCTCGCCGGAGGCAACCAAGGGGGCAAGGAAATCGGCTGGGGCGACGTGCACCACCCGAACCTGTCGGAGACGAACGGAGACTACGACGGCGGCTTCCTGTTCGTGAACGACAAGGCCAACGCACGGGTGGCGGTGATCGACCTCGCGGACTTCATGACCAAACAGATCGTGAAGAACCCGCTGGTGATGAGTGACCACGGAGGCGCGTTCGTCACCCCGAACACCGAGTACGTGGTCGAGACCAGCCAGTACGCTGCGCCGCTCGGCGGCGAGTACGCCCCGATCGACGAGTACGCCACCAAGTACCGGGGCGCGGCGACGTTCTGGAAGTTCGACCGCGAGAAGGGACGGCTGGACGAAGCGAACTCCTGGGCGGTGGAGCTCCCGCCGTACGGGCAGGATCTGGCCGATTCGGGCAAGCTCGGATCCGACGGGTGGGTGTTCATCAACTCGTGGAACAGCGAGCGCTCGGCCGGCACCGAAGGCACCGGCAAGCCGGTGACCGAGGCCGCGGCGACCAAGAACGACATGGACTACCTCCACGTCATCGATTGGAAGAAGGCCGAGAAGCTGATCGGCGAGGGCAAGGGCGAGGTGATCAACGGCATGCGGGTGCTGCCGATGGCGGTCGCCGCCGCCGAGAAGGTGCTCACGCTGATCCCGGAGCCGAAGAGTCCCCACGGGTGCGACGTGACCCCCGACGGCACCGCGATCGTGGTCGGCGGCAAGCTCGACACCCACGCGACCGTGTTCGAGTTCTCCAAGGTGCGCGACCTGATCGCCGCAGGTGACTACGCGGGCAAGGACGAGTACGGCGTGCCGATCCTCGACTTCCAGAAGTCGATCCGCGGTCAGCACGAGATCGGCCTCGGGCCCCTGCACACGGTGTTCGACGCCGAAGGCAACGCGTACACCTCGGTGTTCCTCGACTCCACCGTGGTGAAGTGGAACGCGAAGAACCTCGATCAGCCGAACGAGTCGCTGTCGGTGCAGTACAACATCGGCCACATCGCGTCGGCGGAGGGCGACACGGTGAGCCCCGACGGCCACTACGTGGTCGCGATGAACAAGATGGCGATGGACCGCTACAATCCAGTGGGTCCGCTCCTGCCCCAGTCGTTCCAGCTGATCGACGTGAGCGGGCCACAGATGAAGGTGATCTACGACCTGCCGATCCCGCTCGGCGAGCCGCACTACGCCCAGATGGTCAAGGCCGACAAGCTGAAGCCGATCGAGGCGTACAAGCCGGCTGGGGTGAACCCGTACACCGACGAGCGGGACCCCGGCGCGGTGAAGCCCGGTGAAGAGCGGATCGAGCGGAACGGGAACAAGGTCGACGTGTACATGTCGGTGATCCGGAGCCACTTCGCGCCGGACTACATCGACGTGAACCAAGGGGACGAGGTCACCCTGCACATCACCAGCGTCGAGCAGGCGATGGACCAGACCCACGGGTTCGCGATCGACATGTACAACGTCAACCTGTCGATGGAGCCCGGCAAGTACGAACAAGTGAAGTTCGTCGCCGATCGAGCGGGGGTGTTCCCGTTCTACTGCACCGAGTTCTGCTCGGCGTTGCACCTCGAGATGATGGGCTACCTGCTGGTCAAGCCCAAAGGGAGCTGAGAGCCATGTTCCGAACCTACGTCCTCGCCGCGCTCATCGGCTGCGGCAGCTCGGAGTCCGCTCCGTCACCGGCGCCCGCTCCTGCGGCGCCCGCACCCCCGCCGGCGGAGGTCTCGGTCGGGCCGGACGGTCCGGCCGACCTCACCGTGCCCGCGTTCACCGTGGATCCCGCGAGCGCCGACCAGGGCAAGGCCGTGTTCGACGCCAAAGGGTGCGGCGCGTGCCACCAGTTCGGCTCGAAGCTCGTCGGACCGGACCTGAGTGGCATCGGCGAGCGGCGGTCGCACCAGTGGATCGCGCGGATGATCCGACACCCGTCGGTGATGGTGAAGAAAGATCCAGTCGCGAAGCAGCTGTTCCGCGAGACCATGGTCGAGATGACCGACCAGGGGGTCGCCGACGCCGAGCTCGGGCCGCTGATCTCGTTCCTCGTGTCCCACCACCCCCCGAAGTGACGTCATGAGCCACGTCGTCCCCCGCAGCCCGAGCCTGCAGCGCCGACGCCGATGGGCGGTGCTGGGTCTCGCGATCGGCGGCGCCCTCGCGCTGCTGCTGTCGTACCAGCTCCCGTACTGGAACTTCCACCTGGTCGCCCCCCAGTACCCGAAGGGGTTGTCGCTGCAGATCGCGCTGTCGGGCGTGACCGGCGACGTGTCCGAGATCGACATCCTGAACCACTACATCGGGATGATGCCGATGAGCACCGCCGCCAGCCTCGAGCGCTCGCTGAGCACGTACATCGCGGCGGCGGTCGGGCTCGGCACGCTCGCCGGGATCGTAGCCACCGGCAAGCGCCTCGGGTGGCTCGGCCTGGTGCCGGCGCTCGCGCTGCCGTTCGGGTTCCTCGCCGACACCACGTACTGGATGTACCGGTTCGGACACGAGCTGACCCCGAACGCGCCGCTGAAGTTCTCGCCGTTCATGCCGGTCCTGGTCGGTCCGGGGACGATCGGCCAGTTCCACACGGTCGCCTGGCCGGCGTCCGGGTTCTGGCTGGCGCTCGCTGGCGCGGTGATGGCCGGGGTCGCGGTGTACCTGCGGAAGCAGGTGTGCGACTTCTGCCCCAAGGGCAGCACCTGCGGCAAGACCTGCAACCACTTGATCGTGTTCCCGAAGGCGTTGGAGGAGACATGATCCCGTGGTCCCTCCCGTCCTGGGCCTCCGACCACGACGCGGCCGCACCAGCGGCGGTCGCGGCCGAGGTGCTCGCCGTCCCGGTCGGTCCTGCCCGACGGGTGAGCGTCACCGCCGGAGCCGTCGATCTGCAAGCGCAGATCCACGCGCTCCCGGCGGGGTCGGAGGTCCACCTCGGGCCGGGGAACTGGCGCGGGCCGGTGGTGATCGACCGGCCGCTGACCCTGACCGGGTCGCCCGGCACGGTAATCGACGGCGGCGGGGTGGGTTCGGTGGTGATCGTCGCCGCCGACGACGTCACGATCCGCGACCTCACCATCACCGGCGGGGGCCACCAACCCCAACGAGACGACAGCGGGCTCGTGCTCGGCGGCGACCGGTTCCTGGTCGAGCGGGTCCTCGTTCACGACGTGTACCTGGGGATCGACGTCCGGTTGGCGGACCACGGTGTCGTAAGGGACTGTGAGGTCCGTGGAGATCCGGACGCGCCGTTCGGCCTCCGAGGCGACGGGATCCGGCTGTGGGAGTCCGACGACGACGAGATCGCGGGGAATACCCTGTCCGACGTGCGCGACCTGGTGGTGTGGTACTCGGAGGGCACCCACCTGCACCACAACGTGGTGACCGACTCGCGGTACGGCACTCACCTGATGCACGCCGCCGACGTGCACATCGAGGCCAACACCTACACCTCGAACGTGGTTGGGGTGTTCGCGATGTACTCGAGCGAGGTGGACCTTCTGGGCAACACCGTGATCGGCTCCCATGGCGAGGCCGGTGTGGGGATCGGCCTCAAGGAGAGCGACGCGTTGCGGATCGAACGCAACGTGTTGATCGACGACACGACCGGCATCTACCTCGACACCACCCCGCAGCGCGGGGAGGCGCGGTTCGTCGGCAACCTGATCGCCGCGAACGGCGTGGGGGTGCGGATGCACGGCCGCTCGATCGGTGCGGTCTTCACCGGGAACGGGTTCGTGGCGAACCGGGTGGCCGCCGGGGTCGACAGCCGCGGCTCGGTGTCCGGGGTGGTGTTCGAGGGCAACCACTGGAGTGACTACGCCGGCTACGACCTCGACGGGGACGGCACCGGGGACCTGCCGTTCGAGCTCCGGTCCCTGTCGGGGGCGCTGGCGGCCCGTGATCCCGCGCTCGCGTGGTTCTCCGGCACTCCGGCGTGGGCGTTGATCGACCTGTTCGGCGCGGCGTTCCCGATGTTCGCCCCGACCGTCGTCCTCACCGACCGCTCGCCCGCCACCTCGTGGGAGCCGCGATGATCCGGGTCGATCGGCTGTGGAAGGCGTACGACGGGCGCCCGGTGCTCCAGGGGCTGTCGCTCTCGGCGGAGGCAGGCTCGCGCACCGCGCTCGTCGGACCGAACGGTTCCGGCAAGACCACCCTGCTGCGGTGCTTGCTCGGGCTCGTGTCGTACGACGGGACGATCACGATCGGCGGCCACGATCCGGTGCGGGACCACGTGGCGGCCCAGCGGAGGGTCGCGTACGTGCCGCAGCGCGCGCCCGCGCTCCCGGTCCCGGTCGGAGAGCTCGTCGCGTTCTGGGCGACCCAGCGCGACGCGAGCCAGGAGGCGCTGTTTCGGTGGACCCAGGCCCTGGGCCTCGACGTCGCCGCGGTGTGGCGCAACCGGTTCCCGTCCCTGTCCGGGGGAATGCAACAGAAGCTGCTCGCCGCGATGGCGCTCGCGTCGGACTGCACGGTGATGTTGCTCGACGAGCCCACCGCGAACCTCGACCCGCCGGCGCGGGCGGTGTTCTTCGACGCGCTGGCGCACCGCCAGCCCCGGCCGACCGTGGTGTTGTCGTCGCACCGCTTGGAGGAGCTGCGCGGGCTGGTCGATCGGGTCGTGGTCCTCGACGAAGGCCGAGTCACGTTCGACGACGCGCTCGACCGGTTCCTCGATCGCCCCGACGCCTCGGCCGCCCTCGACTCCCCGTCGACCCTTCCGTTCCGGAGGTCCCCGTGATCCTGCTCTCGTTCGCCGCCTGCGCCGCCGACCCGACCGCGCCGGCGCCGGTCACCTACGACCACGAGGCGTGTGACGCCTGCGCGATGTTGATCAGCGAGCCGCGGTTCGCGGCGCAGCTGGTGACCCGCGAGGGGGATCGCCGGTTCTTCGACGACCCTGCGTGTTTGTTCGGGTACGTGGTCGAGCACCACCCGACGCTGTCGAACGTGTGGTTCCGCGACTCCACCAGCGCCGAGGAGGAGTGGCTGCCGTGGTCGGCGGTGGGGTTCGTCCCCGCCACCGGCGCGCCGATGGCGGGCGGGTTCGCAGCGGTCCCGGCAGGGACGGCCGACGCGGTGTCGTTCGGCGAGGCGTCGAACCGGGTGCTGTCGGCGAGGGCGCGGTGATCGCCCTGCTGCGTCTCGAGGCCGCCGGCGTCCTGCGGACCCGGGTAGCGGTGGTGTCGGTCGCCGCCGCCGCCGCGCTGGTGGGGCTGTTCGTCGCCCTCGCCTCGCGCGAGTCGGCGATCGTGTCGTTCACCGGCTTCGGCCGGGTGATCACCGGCACCGGGCTGGCGGCCCTGCTGTTCCTGCCGCTGCTGTCGATGTTCTCGACCGTCCAGTCGGTGGTCGCGGCGCGCCAGCAGGGGGTGCTCGAGTGGTACCTGTCGCACCCCGTGTCGCGAGACGCGGCGTTCCTCGCGATGTTGGTGCCCCGGCTGGTCGCGGTCGCGGGCCCGGCCCTGGCGGCGGTCCTCGGGCTCGCGCTCGCGGCGCTGGGGTTCGGTGAGCCCGTCGGCCTCGCCGCGGTGGCGCGCCTCGCGGCGATCCTCGTCGGCCAGGCGCTGTGCTTCGGCGCGCTCGGGATGTGGATCTCGGTCGGCGCGCCCTCGGTCGAGCAGGCGTTGGTGCGTGGCGTCGGGCTGTGGCTCACCTGCGCGATGGTGCTCGACTTCGCGCTGGTGGGCGCGATGCTCCGGTGGCGACTCCCGCCCCACCTGGTGTTCGCGATCTCGGCGATCGATCCGATCCAAGCGGGCCGCCTCGGCCTGCTGGCCGGGGCGGACGCCGAGCTCGGGGTGCTCGGCCCGGTGGGGACCTGGGTCACCACGACGTTCGGCGGGACCTGGACCACCGTGTACGCGATCGGCTGGCCGCTGGCGCTGGCCGCGCTCGCGGGGCTCGCCGCGCGCAGGGCGTTCGTGCGCCGCGACCTGCACGCGTGATCAGCCGAGCGCGTACACCAGGTTCGTCACCACGCTGGCGGTGCGGTGGGCCGGACGCGAGAACGGGCTGCGGTACCGCCACGACCGCGACAGCCGCTGCTTGAACTGATCCTCGGACATCCCGGTCTCGGCGAGCGCCGCCTCGAACTCCTGCCGCGCCCGCTGCCGCGCCTTGAACAGCACCATCTGGACCCGGCTGTGGGCGTTGACCTGTTGGTCGCCGGTGGTCTCGATCGGGATGAACAGAGCCTCGGGCCACTTCGCCTGCACCAGCGTCTGCACGCCGTCGGACACGCCCGAAGACGGCATGCACCCGAACGGCTTGACCGAGACCGTCATGTGGTTCACGTGGTCGACCACGAAGTGGATCAGCTTGCCCACCTCCATGTGGCCCTCCCCTCCCCGCACGTCGTTCGAGTAGTGGTCGGCGGCGAGCTTCGCGATCGCGTCCATGTCCGGCAGGTGGTAGCCGTTCAGGCCGATCAGCTTGGCGTAGCTGTTGAACACGCCGCGGATCGCCCAGTACCCACCGCGGAGGCTCCACAACTTCTTCGTGGGGTTCTTCCCGTCCAACCCCTTGCGCGCCTTGTCGTCGTGGCGGAGCGCCATCCGCTTCTTCGTGTCGTACCCGGCCTCCCACACCATGAACAGCAGCCAGTTTGTGATGCCCTGGATGTCGACCTCGGCGCCCTCGCGCTCCAGGAACTCCTGCATGTGGTAGTTGCCGTCGCCCTCGGTGGTCATGGCCCAGAACTCGCCGATCAACGAGACCACCGGCTTGGGCGTGGTCCGGTCGATCTTCACCTTGCCCATGATCCGGCGACACCGGACCATCGCAGCCACGATCGAGGTGTTGTCGCGGAACGCGGTCCACAACACGGCCTTACACGTCTCGACCGCGGTGTTGGTGGACCCGGGCACCACCTCGTACGGGCGCGTCCGGTACGCGAGCAGGTTCAGCACGTCGCCGGCGATCAGCGCGCGCACCACCTGCCACGCGAACCGCGGGTCGATCTTCAGCCCGAGCTCCTTGCCGGTGGCCTGCTGGATGCCGCCGGCCATCTGGAACGTGAGCACCCGGAACCCTTCGAACCCGGCGTCGGTGAGCGCCTTGCGGTACTCGGTGACGTACATCCCGAACCGGCACGGCCCGCAGCCGCCCGCGGTGACGAACACGAACTCGTCGACGATCCGCTGGGTGGGGATGCCCTCCTGGTCGCGCATCCGCACCAGGTGCTTCACCAGGTTGCCCACGGTGAAGTAGGTCGGGCTGCACTGCCCGCGGTTCCCGAACTCCTTGCCCACCTGGAGCGACTCCACGTCGGGCACGTCGAGCGACTGGACCTTGTACCCGATGCCTGCGAGCGCGCCGGTCACCAGGTGATCGTGGGCCAGCGACAGCCCGCTCACCAGCAGCGTGGTGTGCGGGACCTGGTCGGACCAGAAGCCCGGGTCCTTCGGCAGCTCGTGCTGCACCCGGTCGGTGAGCCCGAGCGACCGGGCCTCACCCTCGGCGTACGCCGCGAGCTGGCGATCGATCTCCGCCTGCTCCTCGGCATCGAGCTGCGGGTCCCGCGGATCGAGCTGCTCTTCCGACATCGGCGCCTCCGAGTGACTGACATGTCAGTCTACTTCGCCGAGGCGCGGGGTTCCACCCCTTCGCGCCCGACGCCCGTGAGCGCGCCCGGCGCCGCCGTCGGGCGACGAGCGCCGCAACCAGGAGCGCGCCGCCCGGCGCGGGGCCGGACCGACAGCTGCAGGTCCCCCCTTCGAGACCCACCAGCTGCCACTCGGACCCGGGCTCGGGATCGCCCCCCGGCTCCTCGTCCGGGTCCGGCTCCTCGGCGGTGTCGGCGGGCGGCGGCACCTCCCCTCCCTCACACGCCTGGTCGGGCTCACCGGTCCACAACAAGTTGGAACCGCCGTTCGTCCAGCGGAACGTCGCGGTGGCCCGGAGACCCCCGAGCACCGCGACCACCTCTGCCTCGCGGCTGCCCTCGCCCGCCGCGGGCGGAGAACATGCGTCGAGCAGCGCGATGTAGTCCTGTCCGGGCAGCCCGTGGGTCAGTTTCGCCAGCGGCCCTTGGGTCACGTACCACTGGACCGGCGCGCCGAACAGCAGGTCCCCCGACCCGTCGCGGACGACCGCGCGCGCGCCGGCCGGCTTGAGCGCGGGCGTCAACAGCGGCCCCTGCAGATCGAAGGGATCTCTGTAGTAGGCGAGCACGAGCTCCATCGAGTCCACCTCGGACAGGGCGGCAGAGGCCACGCTGGCGATCGGCCACCGTTCGTCGTGCAGCGTCGCGATCAGCCCAGCAGAGCCGACCTCGCCCGATCTGTACCTCACATCGATCCGATTGGTGCCCATCGACAGGGTGGGCGGGTCACCCACGAGTTGTTCGAGGTCGGCGCCGAGGTCGCGGTACGAGTACCCCACCTCGGCCCCCCCGAGGTCGGTCAGACCGAGGAACAGACCGTACGGGCTCCCCTCGACGATCCGAAACACGCCGTCCGACGGGGCGGGCGCGTTCAGCGGCTCCCCGTGCTCATTCAACAGACCTGGGGAATCCTCGATCATCCACAGGCTGCCCCGGACCTCCGAGCCAGCCACCACCTGGAAGGTGAACCGGTCGCCGTACCACGGGCACGCACCGTTCGGGGCATAGTCGAAGGCAGCCTCGCCCGGAGCTTCGAAGTTCAAACAGCCGCCCGGAGTGACGCTGCCAGAGGTCAAGTTGTAGCTGGTCACGTCGAAACAATCGCCGGCGTCCAAACTTCCGAAGTTCGCGATGGTGGGGCAAGTCTGGGAGCCGGCGAGGATCGGGGCGTGCTCGAAGCCCGAACCGAGCGTGCTCATCCCCACGTCGGTCATCGTCAACGCGCCGGTGTCGGACCACACACACCCGAGGGCTGAGACCAGGATCATCGGATCATCGTGCCACGCCCGTCAGCCGACGGGGGCTGGCTTTCGCGCGAGCGCGGCCTCCACCAGCTCCCGCCGCTTGTCCGCCACCCGCCGCGCGAGCTCGACCTGCGCCCGCTGCCGATCCACGAGCTCCTCCTCGACCAGCTTCAGCTTGTGCACGAACGTCGCCACCCGGATCAGGATCGAGCCGCCCGGCTTGTTCTGATCCAGGTCGTGCAGCGCCGAGTACGGCGCCTTCGCGGTGCCGATCACCTTGTCGATGATCCCGTAGGTCGGGGCGTCGTGCCCACACTTGAACGAGGACAGGTCGAGCACCGCGATGTGCGGGTGCCGGGCCGCGTATCGGGCAGCCCACACTTTCTGCGCGCTGTTGGCCGAGTAGTTCTCCGGCCACACGTCGCGGATGTCGAGCGGATCGGTGTCACCGAACACCTTCTTCAGCGACGCCGGGTCCCGCGGCAGGCTCCGGATCGTGAGCACCGGGTACCCGCGCACCTGGAACTCGTCCGGGATCCCGTGGTGGAGCCCCGGGTCGTGGTGGTACGGCCGGCCGATCATCAGGATCACGACCTTGTTCTCGCGCTCGGCTCGCTCGAGGATGTCCTTGCCCCGCCGCTGCATCCGCGCGTCGAACAGGTCGAGCGCGGCCAGCCCCTGGTCGACCGCGAAGTCCGACTCGTCTTCGGTCACCCCGAGGCGCGGCCCCCACACCTCGAACAACGTCCGCTTGAGCAGGTTCGGCTCGGTGAACGTGAGCGCGGGGTCGAGGTACTCGATCCCGGCGCGGGCGAAGAAGTCGATCTCCTTGGTGAACGCGGCCTTCACCACGTTGGGCGACCCCGCTACGATCGGACAGCTCGCAGTGTCCATCACCGACGGGGTGCCGGGATCCCCGAGCCAGCTCGGGATGTGGGTCAGGCAAGGGAAGAAGATCCAGTTCAACGGGCCCCGGCGCTTGCGCTCGTCCGGGTGCGCGTGGAACAGCAGCTCGTGCACGTGCGACTGGATCACCTTGCTCGGGAAACACGGGTCGATCGAGCCGTACCGACCGCCCTCGAGCCACATCTCTTCGGTGGTCGGCTCGGAGAACACCACGTTCTGGCGCGGCATCCCGAGCGCTTCGAAGTAGGTCCGGAAGAACGGCCCGGTCGAGTACAGGTTCAGCACCCGTGGGATCCCGACCTTCACCTTCGACAGGTCGACGTTCGACCGCTTGAATCCCCGACTCAACGCCCTGCGGGCCACCCGGAGGAACGGCAACAGCCGCACCTCCACGTCGTCCTTGCTCGATCCCGCCGGCGGCATCGGCGCGGGCTCGAAGAAGTGCTGAAACGCGAGCTCCCCTTCTTCTTCGACCAGGTTCGGGAACTGCTTGCGCAGCGTCGTCCGCTCCTTCTGCAGGGCGATCAGCGCCTCCTTGCTCTCGACCGTGCCCTTCTCACACGAGAAGCCCGAGATGTACCGGCTGGTGCGGCCGTCGGGCGTGGCGGTGTCGATGAACGTGCGGGTGCACTCGTTCGGGCAGAAGTGGCAGGTGGTGCTCTCGTCGGTGCGGGTGGTGAACGCGAGGTCGATCGCCTGGTCGAGCCCGACGAACGTGCTCGAACCGCGCCGCTTCACGACCCGCAGCGTCTCCATCGCCGCCCCGATCGCGCCGGCCTCGCCGCAGTGTGGATGCACGACGATCTCGGCGTCGGGCACCCGCGCGCGGATGTAGTCGACCTGCGCCTTGACCGCCGCCAGGTTCCGCTGCGTCCCGCCCTGGAGCACGAACACCCGACCGAACTCGGCCAGGCGCGGCACCTGCACCACGTACTGCCACACGTTCTTCGGCAGAACCTGCGCGAGCCCCGCGAGCATCTCGGTCGCGCTGAAGCCCTCCTTCTGGAAGTTCACCCGATCGGCGTCGAGGAACACCGCGCAGCCGTAGCTGAACTTCGGCGCGAGCTCGGCCCGGAACGCGGTGTCGGCGTACTCGGTGAGCCGCACCCCGAACTGGTCGGCCATCGCCTGCAGCAACATCCCGTTCCCGGCCGAGCACTGGTTCGACAGCCGGAAGTCCTTGATGTCGCGCCCGTGCTTGCCGTCACGCAGGAACAGCACCTTGATGTCCTGCCCGCCGATGTCGCACACCACGTCGGCGGTGGGCACGAACCGGACCGCCGACATCATGTGCGCGACGGTCTCCACGATGTTCACGTCGGCCCGGAGCGACTCCTCCAGCACCTTCGCCGCGTACCCGGTCGCGCCGAACCCCTCGCACGACAGCTCCGCGCCTTGGTCGCGCACCCACTGCCGGATCTGCGCCAGGATCTCCTTGGTGTCCTGGATCGGGTTGCCCTTGGACAGGGTGTACGCCTTGTACAACACGTCGCCGGTGTCGTAGTCGACGAGCACAGCCTTCGACGAGGTGGAGCCCCCGTCGAGGCCGATCACCCCGCGCACCGTGGTCCCGGGGACGAGCTCGGCCGGGACGAACTCCGGCAGGGTGTAGTCGGCGAGGAACGTGTCGCGCTCGGTGTCGTCCTTCGCCAACGGCGCGCCGGCGGAGGCCCCGAGGCGGGCCTTGCGCCCGTTCTGCAGGTAGTCGTCGAGCGGGGCGAGGCCCCGGTACCGGTCCGACACGGTGGCCACGTCGGTGAGCCCGAACAACACCGCTCCGAACGCCGCGTAGTACTGCGCGTTGCTCGGGACGAAGATCGTCTCCTCGACCGGGCGGTCCGACGGCCACTCGTACCCGCGGGTCGCCCAGGTCTCGGGGATCCGCAGCCGCCAACACTCGACCAGGAACGGGAGGTAGGTGTTGGGGCCGCCGAGCAGCAGCACCTTGTGCCGCAGCGTGTTCCCGCGGGTGAGCACCGACAGGTTCTGGTGGACGATCGCGTCGGCGAGCGAGTTGAGGATCTCGGGCGCGGGGATGCCGGACTTCACCAGGTTCACGATGTCGGTCTCGGCGAACACCCCACACTTCGCCGCCACGTGGTGCAGCTGGGTCGCGTCGAACTTCAGCGTGCCCATGTCCGACGAGGCCATCCCGACCTTGATCAGGCACTTGTCGATCGTCGCGCCGGTCCCCGACGCGCACTTGTCGTTCATCGAGGTGAACGCCTGCTTCTCGACGCGCCCGTCCGCGGTCTTCTCCTCGCGGAACAGGATGATCTTCGCGTCCTGCCCGCCGAGCTCGATCACCGACCCCACGTCCGGGTGGAGCTTCTCGACCGCCAGGGTCACCGCGTTGACCTCCTGCACGAACCGGGCACCGAGGGGCGCCGCCAGCGGTCCGGAGCCGGAGCCGGTGACGAAGATCCGCACCTCGTCGGCGTCGGGGAACGCCGCCCCGATGCGGAGCATGAACTCGCGCACCATCTCGGGCTGGCGGGTCTCGTGCCGCTGGTAGTCCGACCACAAGATGGCGAGCGACTCGGGGTCACACACCACCGCCTTGACCGTGGTGCTGCCGATGTCCACCCCGACCGCGATCGCCTGACCCACGCGCCCTCCGAGTGACTGACATGTCAGTCTACTCGAACCGGCGGCCGGCCGCACGTACGAACACCGCCGGCCATCCCGGCAGAACACCCCCACGACCCGCGCCGATCGGCCGTCGACAGTCCGCGGACAGGAAAACGGGAGCGGTTTGGGGTAAACGGGCACGTCCGAAAGGAGTGCCCATGTCCGACATCCAGAGCCAGCTCCGCGAGCTCGGCAACTCTCGCGTCACCACCACCGTCCTCAACGCCCTGGACTTCATCGTCCCCGGCGAGTGGACCAACGTGACTTCGCTCGAAGACGCCGTCCGGCAGTACCTCGGCGTGACCGACGCGGCCCAGGTCGCCGCGATCACCGAGCGCGCCCGGATCCTGTACTCCAGCCGCCCGCACTACGCGCGCGCGGTCAGCGTGTTCTCCGCGGTAGACACCGCGGACAAGGCAGTGGCCGCTGCGGTCGCCGCGAACACCGTCGGGAACGCGATCTCCGCGCTGTCGGTGCTCGACAAGGTGACGCCGAAGCCCGACACGATCCAGGCGGTCGACGCCGCGCTGAAGCTCGCGGCCGAGGTCGCCGCGTTCGCGCTCCTGCGCGGCCTGCCGGTGCACTCGCTCGCCGAGGCGAAGGCGTTCCCCGCGGCGCTCGCGACCTACGCGAAGGCCGACATGATGCGCCTCGCGGCGTGGATCGCGATCGACGGGATCCTGCCGCTCGGCCCCGAGTTCGTGCAGAAGATCACCGACATCGTGAGCAAGGTCGACACCAGCGTGCTCACGAACAACCCGCTGTACGCGAAGGTCAAGGACCTGCTGCCGGGGACGTCGCCCGACCAGCAGAAGGGCTTCATCGTGTCGACCCTGTCGTCGGGCGCGGCGTACGTGTCCGAGTTCGTGACCCAGCGCGGCCTGACCCGCGAGAACCTGGCAGGGAAGCTCGGCTCGCTGGTGAACGTGGCCGACAAGGGGATGGACATCCTCGCCGCGACCCTCGACATGACCACGAACTACTACTCGCACACCGGCCTGCAGTCGGTGGCGCGGGTGCTGGTCAGCGACGCGGCCGCCGAGCTCGAGGCCGGCACCGCGGCCACGGCACCGGTCCCGCCTGCCTCCGAGGAGGGCAGCTCGTGGTTCAAGACCGCGGCGACCGTCGCCGGCGTCGGCGCAGCGGCCGCTGGGCTGGCGGGCGTGGCCGGCGTGGCCGGCGCGGGCGCGATGTTGTGGAACGCGTTCTCGAAGGACGACGACGACGATGCGGCCGACGACGCGCAGCCGGATCCGGAGCTCGACACGCTCGACGACAACGCGCTCGCAGCGCGCGAGTCGGCGCTCGAGATGCAGGCCCGACAGGTGGTGACCGGCTCGAGCTCCGACCAGGAGAAGGCCGCGATGATGGACAAGCTCACCCGCATGCGGCGCCGGCTGCGGCGCGCCCGGCGTCGGCAGCAGATGCAGGGCCGCGGGATGGGTCGGTTCGGCGGCGGCGGCGGTCGCGGCGGCGGGCGCGGCATGGGCGGCGGACGCGGCATGGGCGGCGGGATGCGCCGCGGCTGATCCGGGGCCTCTCCCCCGGGCGCGCCGCGACGCCCGGAGGTGAGACCGTTCTTGACCGCGCGGGTGCCACGGTCCTTCGCCGGATCCCCGCGAGTGGCACCCGCGAAACCGCGGGCCTCGCCGGACTGCTGTTACGCTGGACCCGAGAGCCATGACGCCCGAGTCGCAGAAACAGCTGGAGCGAGCGGCCCACCTCCTGTCGAGCGGAGCGTGGGGCGAAGCGGTGACCGCGTACGAGGCGGCCCTCGCGATCGAGCCCGACCTGATCGACGCGTCGGTCGGTCTGGCCCGGGTGCGCGAGGTGCGCGGCCAGTGGTCCCACGCGGCCGACGCTTGGAGCCGGGTGGTCGAGATCGACCCGGAGCACGCCGAGGCCGCGACCTGCCGGGCGGAGTGCCTGCGCCAGGCCGGGTGTTACCACCTGGCGCTCCCGGCCTACGACACGGCGCTCGTGCTCGACGGGGAGCAGCTGTACGCGCTGGCCGGGAAGGCCGAGACGCTCCGGATGCTCGGGCGCCCCGACGAGGCCCTGCACTGGTTCGACCGCGCGCTGTCGGTCCACGGGGAGCACGCGTTCGCGCTGCGCGGCAAGGCGGCTGCGCTCAACGCCCTGTGTCGGTTCGACGACGCGGTGCCGTACTGGGAGAGCGCCGCCGCGCTCGACCCCACCTCGACGTTCGCGGCCCAAGGGCTGAAGGAGGCGCGCTACGGGCTGGCGCGCGCGGCCGACGCACCGGCACCCGGCGATCTCGTGCTCGGATCGTCGCTCATCGATGCGGCGACGCGGACCGGGGTGTTCGGCACGGTGGTCCTCGACAGGGTCGAACGCCTCGCCGCACGGTGGCACCTGCCGGTCGAGGGGCTGCTCGCGC
>JBEBJC010000663.1:0-4977 GCA_040080105.1 Myxococcota bacterium | reverse complement strand
GGCCCGCGGTACACCGGCGACAACCTGGCGCAGAACCTGCGGCTGGTCGCGCGGGTCGAGGCGCTCGCCGCCGAGCGCGGCGTGACGCCGGCCCAGCTCGCGCTCGCGTGGGTGCTGGCGCGCGGGCCCGACGTGGTGCCGATCCCCGGGACCAAGCGGCGGCTGTACCTCGAGCAGAACCTGGCGGCGGCGGCGCTGACCCTCACCGCCGACGAGCTGGCGCGGATCGACGCCGAGGTCCCACCAGCCGCCGGAGACCGTTACGACCGGAGCGGGATGGCGACGGTCGGGCGCTGACGCCGCCGGAGGGCCACCGCCGCCAGCAAGACCCAACCGGCGCCGGGCGCCACCGCACACCCGGACGGCGGCGCCTCGGCCCCGCCCGCGGCGACCGGCCCGCCCGGGATCGGGTCGAGCGCCACCGGGTCGCCGAGCGCGATCGCGGTCAGGTCCACCACCACGTGGGTCGCCCCCGACGCGTACACGCACACCTCGCCGGTTCCGGGCGACACCGCGGTCACCGCGAGGCTCGCCACCGTCTCTCCCGGGGCGTAGTTCAGCGACGAGGTGGGCGGCAGGCCCACCTCACACGGATACACCGTCAGGAACCCCGGCGCGGACGGCTCGGTCACGGTGACGTTCAGCACCATCGCGCGGCCGTCGGAGGGCCAGCCGAGCACCGCGTCGGCGTCCACCCACACGACGGTCCCCGGCTTGACCCGCCCGAGCCACCCGCCGGTGCCGTCGCGGGTGTCGACCAACCGCAGCGGTTGGACCGGCTGCACCTCGAGCCCGTCACCGTCCACCCAGGTGGCGGTGAGGTCGACCACCACGTCCACCTCGACGTTCGACACGCCGCAGATCCCGCCCGCGGTGCCGACCTGGACCGCGGCCGCCACCACTTCACCCGCGGCGAAGTTCAGGTTCGAGGTGGACGGGACACCGCTCGCGCACGGGTACACCGCGAGGTACCCCGCCCCGGCCGGATCGACCGCGGCGACCGTGAGGCTCGCGGCGGCGGCCGACAGCGTCGCGTCGAGCACCACCGGGACGTTCGGGGCGAGCCTCCCGCCGGTCAGACGGGTGTCGAGCAGCCGGACCGGCGTGTTCGGGAGGAGCCCTGCGCCGCCCGGGGCGATCGAGCCTTGCTGGTCGATCACCAGGTGGGTGGTGGCCGAAGGCGCCACCGAGACCGCCCCGCCGGCCCCGAGCCCGATCAGGGCGGCGTTCGCCACCGTCTCCCCCGGCGCGTGGTTCAGGTTCGAGGTGCCGGGCACCGCCCCTCCTGCGGGGTACACCGTCACGAACCCCGCGCCGAGCGGGTCGGTGGCCGCGACGTTCAACCAGGCGCCGGACGCGCCTCCGCCCGGGGGCGTGAGCGCGAACGAGGTCCCTCCGAGGATCCGGCCCGCGGAGTCCACGCTCGCGCCGGCCGGCGCCTGGACGCGGGTGTCGAGCAGGCGCGCGGGGGCCTGCGGCACGAACCCGCCCGGGGAGCCGACCGGCACGATCGGGCCCACCGGCGCGCTCGGCACCGCCTCCACCGCCCGCTCGCCGCAGTGAGGCGCAGGCCCCGAGCCGGTCGCGAGCACCGCCAAGTGGTTCAACACCGCGCGCTCGTGCCCGTCGGACGGGTGGTTGACCACCCCGAGGCCCTCCACGTACATCGCCGACGAGCCGCCGCCGTCGAGCCCCATCACGTCGTGTGCGCCGAGCTCGAGCATCAGGTCGATCACCTCGTCGCAGGTGATGCCGATGCTGCCGCCGAACCCGCGGCCGTCCACCACGAGCTGCCACACGGTGCGCCGATCTTCGGACAGCCCCACCACCGTGCGCGGGTGGCGCAGCCCCGGCGAGCACACGAAGCCGCCGTCGGCGATCCCGTAGTACGGGGTTCCGTCCTCGATCAACGTCCACCGGCCGCTCACGACCTGCTCCATCCACGGCTCCGGGCCCGGCAGAACCACCGTGTCCGGGACGAGCTCGATCCGGTCGGCCCCGACGGCGAAGTTGCCGCTGGTGCTGCGGTCGGTGCCCGGCGACAGGCCGTTCAGGTATGGCGCCCAGTCGACCCCCTGCCCGAGGTTCAGCCCGAAGTCGTGGTCGAAGAAGTCGCCGTTGGTGGCGACCGCTGCCCCGACCGACTGGGCGAAGTCGGACACCACCCGCGACGACGTCCCGTCGGTCGGGCTGGTCGCGCGGAGCGACACCCCGGGCGCGCAGGTGTCGATCTCGGACACGAACGCCCGGATCGGCCCGGGGCGTACCACCTCGACGAACCGCACGCCAGGGTGGACCTCGACCCACCCGTCGATCGCGAGCGCAGGAGCGGGGACGGCGAGGCCCGCCGCCGCCCACACCCGCCGCCGCCGGGCGAGCGCCGCCAGCGCGAGCGGCGCGAGCCACCCGAGCGCCACCGGTCCACCCGCGCACCCGCAGCCGCGGTCGAGCTCCAACCGGCGCGGCGCGCTCACCGGCCCCGCGAAGTCGCTCGGGGGGTCCACCGCGGTGTCGACGGCGGGAGGCTCCGGCTCGGCGCCGGTGTCCTGCGGAGCCGGAGCCGGGACCACCACCTCGAACGCGAGCACCTCGTCCACCGGCCCGCCCCCCCACGGGGGGTCACCGAACCAGGTCACCCACTCCTGCACCAGCCCGAACGAGGCCGGGGTCGTCGAGCCCGGGGCGCCGCCCGCGATCTCGAACGTGAACCGCCCGACGCCGCCCGGCGGCACCACCACGTCGACCGTCGCCGGCCGGCTGTCCGAGGGCCAGCTCGGCTGAGCCAGGGCGGACGCCGAGTCGCGCGGATCGGTGGTGCCGAGCATCGTGGCGCCTGGCGTCCAGTCGAGTCCCCCGGTGTTCTCGAGCTCGAGCCACACCTCGGCCACCTCCCCGGGGTCGAGCACCACCGGCGCGCCGATCGGGTGCGACCGCGCCACCTCGACCCCCGAGAACCACGCGAGATCCGTCCGCAGCTCGTCGAGCCGGTCCACCACGTAGTCGCCGGGGCACGCGGTCGCGTTGCCGGGCCAGTCCTGGTGGCCGCGGACGCTGTCGGAGTCCGACGGGATGTCGTGCAGCTCGACCAGCGTCTGCACCAGCAGCCGCCCGCCGTCGATCATCTCGTCGGTGGCGAGGTCCCCGGCCCCGTTCGGGCAGCTGTCCGGGTGGTAACAGCCGAGGAAGCACACCGCGATGTTGCCGTCGTTGTTCCCTCCCCCGGTCGCCCCGCTGGTGAACGCGAGCGACCGGCCCTCCCACAGCGACCCGTCGTACCCCACGAGGAACTGGTACGGCGTGTCGCAGTACTCGCCCGAGTCCTGGGCGTACGCCTGGAGCACCTGCACCGCGCCGAGCACGGTCCCGTCGACGGTCTGCGAGCCGGCGGTGTGGTGGATCGCCATCCGGTACCAGTCGTCTTCGACCGCGGTGCAGCCGGTGGGGCGCGCCCCCCACGCCGCGCGGTCCACCACCCCGATCAGCAGCAGCTCCTGCGCCGGCGGCGACGGGAACGCCGGGTGCGCCCCCTGGGCCGCGCGCGCGATCCGCCCGGCGTCGGGCCAGTTCGGGGTCGACAGCTCCCACTGGAGATCGCCGAGGCGCGGCTCGTCGGCGTCGGTCACCCGCAGCTCGGCCGCCGGCCACGCGGCGCCGAGGTCGATCACCGCGACCCGATCGAACGCCCCGTGGAACGTCTCCTCGAGCGGCAGCCACGGGCCGGACTCGCTGCCGTCCACGCCGCGCGCCTCGATCCGGGGCAGCGCGCCGCCGTCGGGGACGCCGATCCGCGCCGAGACGCGGGTGCCCGGGCTGGAGGGGGTGTCGGGCAGCGAGCGGCGCCACCCGGCGTCGTGGACCCACGCCGCCGCGCGCACGTCGGGGGCGTCGTTTCGCTCGGGCAACACGTCGTGCGCGAGGGCGGACATCACGAGCCACGTCATGGGACCTCCGGGAGGACGCACCGTATGCGCCAGGGCCGCTGGCCCCGACTGAAATCGGCTGAGACGCGCGCCCGGCTCCGGCGGACCGGGTCTGCGGGCGAAACCGGGGATCGCGCGGACCCGCGCCGGCACGCTCGGCCTGAGGTACGCTCGGCGTTCGGAGGACCGTGACCGCGTCGTACGAGGTGCTGCAGATCCTGGGCTCGGGCAGCTCGAGCACCGTCGTGCTGGCGCACGCGAAGAACGATCCGCGGCGGGTGGTGCTCAAGGTGCTCCAGCCCGAGCTGCTGCAACACCAGCAGCTGCTCGCGCGCACCCGCGACGAGGCCCGCCTGCTCGACCTGCTCCGCCACCCGAACATCGTGGGGTTCGAGGAGCTGGTGGTGCACCACGGCCGGCCGGTGGTGGTGATGGAGTTCGTGGACGGCGTGGACCTGGGCACGTTGCTCCGGCTCACCGGCCCGCTCGGCCCGCGCGAGGCGGTGGAGGTGGTCACCCAGGCCGCCTCCGCGCTGCACGCGGCGAACACCGGGATCGGCGCGGACGGGGCGCCGCTGCGGGTGGTGCACCGCGACATCAAGCCGTCGAACCTGCTGCTCGCGCGGTCGGGCGCGGTGAAGGTGGTCGACTTCGGGTTGGCCCGGGCGGAGTTCGCCGGGCGCGAGGCGCGCACCGACGCGTTCGTGCTGGGGTCGATGGGGTTCGTCGCGCCCGAGCGGTACGACGCGCTCGAGCCGTCCCCCGCGGTCGACGTTTACGCGCTCGGGGTGACGCTCGCTCAGCTCCTGGCGCGCAAGGTCCTGGTGTTGCCGCGCGAGGTGGAGCGCCACGACCGCGAGCTCGCGCAGCAGCTGTCGAAGCTGTGCGCGCTGCTCCCCACGCTCGACCCGGCGGCGTCCGACGCGCTGGTGGGGATGATCTCGTCGATGTGCTCGTTCGACGCCGAAGCGCGCCCGACCGCCGCCGAGGTGACCGCGCAGGGGGAGGCGTGGCTCGGGGCCCACGGGCGCGGCGACCTGGCGCTGTCTCTTATACA
>JBEBJC010000025.1:0-21249 GCA_040080105.1 Myxococcota bacterium | reverse complement strand
GGCCTCGACAGCGAGGCGGCGGTGGTGGCGCGGGTCGTGGGCGGCCTGAGCGACCGGCCGGGCACGCTGCTGGTGCTCGACGGCGCCGAGCACCTGATCGACGCGGTGCGGGCGCTGCTCGACACCCTCGGGCCGCGGGCCCCCCACGCCACGGTGCTGGTGACCTCGCGGGTCGCGGTCGGGGCCGCGGCGGAGGAGGTGTTCGAGGTACCGCCCCTGTCTGCCGGCGAGGCGGTGGCGATGTTCGTCGCCCGCGCCCGCGCCGCCGACGCGCGGCTCGACCCGACCGATCCTCACCTCGGGCCGCTGATGGAGCGGCTCGACCACCTCCCGCTGTTGATCGAGCTCGCCGCAGGTCGGGCGCGCGCGCTGTCGCCGGCCGCGATGGCGGAGCGGCTCGACGAGCGGTTCCGGTTGCTTGCGGGCGCGCGGGCCGACGACCCGCGGCACCGCAGCCTGGAGGCCACGCTCCAGTGGTCGTGGGACCTGACGCCGGAGCCCGATCGCCGCGCGCTCGCGGCGCTGTCCGTGTTCCGTGGACCGGTGAGCGCCGAGGCGGCCCGCGCGGTGATCGGCGGCGACGCGGACCAGCGGGTCGCGTCGTTGGTGGCGGCCTCGTGGGCGCAAGGGGAGGGGTCGGGCGTCCGGCTGCTCGAGTCGGTTCGGGCGTGGGGCGAGCGCCAGGCGGTCGCGCTGGGGGTGCGGGCCGAGGCCGAGCGCCGGCACGCGTGGTACTTCGCCGAGCTCGCCCGCAGCACCCGCGGGGAGGGGCCGCTCACCCGCGCCCGGATCGACGCGCTCGACGACGTGTTGCCGGAGCTGCTCGCGGTGGTGCGCGCCGACGATCCGGCGCCGGGCCTGAAGGTCGCCCGGGCGCTGAACGACCGGTACCACGCCCGCGGTCCGTTCGCGCCGTTCCTCGCGTTCCTCGACCAGCTGCTGCAGCGGGTCGGGCCGGCCGACCGCGGGCAGGTCGAGTACCACCGCGGCTCGGTGCTGCGGGTGCTCGGGCGGCCCAAGGAGGCGCGCGCCGCGCTGGAGTACGCGCTCGAGTTCGGCGACCCGGACCAGGCCGGCCGGGTGTGGAACGACCTGGGCGCGCTGGCGTCGTTCGAGGGCCGCTCCGACGACGCTCGGGCGGCGTTCGTGCGCGCGCTGTCGTCGCCGCTCGACCTCACCAACCGGTGCATCGTGGGCGCCAGCCTGTCGTGGGTGACGTACGAGCTCGGCGACGCCGCGGCGGCGGAGGCCATCGCGCGCCGGGCGATCGAGGACGGGGACGCGGCCGGCGCCCTGCTCCAATCCGCCGGCGCTCGCTCCACCCTCGCGGCGATCCTGCAGAACCTCGGGCGGCTGGCGGAGGCGGAGGTGCTGCTCGAGCGCGCGCTGGTGGACGCCGAGGCGTGCAACGGAGAGTCTCGGGCCGCGAACGTCCGGAACCTGCTGGCGGTGTTGCGGGCCGAAGCCGGCGCGTTCGACGCGGCCAAGGAGCTGCTCGACCAGGCCGAGCGCACGTGGGACCGCCTCGGGCGCGAGCCGCCGCGGCTGTGGTCGCGGGTGTTGCGGTCGGAGATCGCGCTCGGTGCGGGCGCGCCCGCCGAGGCGCTCGCCATCCTCGACGGGATCGAGCCGTGGGTCGAGCGGTTCGGGGGCCGGTACGGGTGGAGCGCGGTGTGGGGGGATCGGGCGGTGGCGCTCGCGGCCCTCGGGCGCGTCGCGGAGGCGGAGGAGGCGGTCGCGATCGCCACCGACCGTGGGGCCAGCCCCTCGCGGGTGCAGCTTCTCTGGGCCCACGTGCACCGCGCCCGCGCGAGGTCCGGGTCCGCGGAGCCGCCGCTGGAGGGGGTGGCTGAAGCGTCGTCAACGGCCCCCGTCGACGGCTCGGATCGGTTCCTGCTCCGGCTGCTCGGCCGCTGATCAGCCCATCAGCTGGACGATCGAGTGGGTGGCCCAGTCCCAGAACGTGGCGGGCTGCACCCCGAGGCCGATCGTGGCGAGGGCGGCGAGCGCCACCACCCACCCGATGGCCCGGCTCGGCTTCTCGTCGGTCGTGACGGGCTCGAGCATGTACATCGAGACCACGACCCGCAGGTAGTAGTACATCGACACCAGCGACGCGAGCACTCCGATCACCGCGAGCACGACGTGGCCTTGGGCCACCGCCTGGGTGAACAGGGCGAACTTGCCGAAGAACCCGGCGGTCGGCGGCACGCCGCCGAGCGACACCAGGAACACGGTCATCGCCGCGGCTGCCCACGGGTGGCGCGCGCCCATCCCGGCCAGGTCGTCGAACGACTCGGCGTCCTGCCACTCCACCCGGTTCGGGCCCTGCACCTCGTGGCCGAGGTACACCAGCACCATGAACGCGCCGAGCGTCATGAACGTGTACACGAGCAGGTAGAACAACCCGCCCGCCGCGCCGTCGGGCGAGAACGAGCCGTCGGTCGCCTTCATCGTGGCGAGGGCCACCAGCGCGTAGCCCGTGTGCGCGATCGACGAGTACGCGAGCATCCGCTTCACGCTGGTCTGCCGGATCGCGAGGAGGTTCCCGGCGATCATCGTGGCCACCGCCATCCACCACACCAGGTCGGCCCACAGGTCGGCCCGCGCCGGGGCGGCGATCAGCAGCACCCGGATCAGCGCGCCCACGCCCGCGGCCTTCACCGTCACCGACATGAACGCGGTGGTGGTGGTGGGTGCCCCCTCGTACACGTCGGGGACCCACATGTGGAACGGGACTGCGCCGATCTTGAACGCGAACCCGACGATCACCAGCCCGAACCCGGTGGCGAGCAGCGGCGACGACGCGTGCCCGGCCCCGATGAACCGGCCGATGTTCGCCAGCACCAGGGTGCCGGTCGAGCCGTACACGAACGCCATCCCGAGCAACAGGAACGCGGTCGCGAACGCGCCGGTGACCAGGTACTTCATCGCCGCTTCGTTCGACCGCGGGTTCCTGCGGGTGATGCCGGTCAGCACGTACAGCGCGAGCGACAGCACCTCGAGGTTCAGGAAGATCATCAGCAGGTCGGCGGACTCGACCAGGAACATCATCGCGCCCGCGCTCACCATCACGAGCCCGTAGTACTCGCCGCTCCCGACGTGGCGCCGGCGGGTGTCGGATTCGGCGCCGATCAGCAGCAGCGCGGTCGCCCCGAGGATCGCGAGCGACAGGAAACACGCGAGGCCGTCGAGGACCACCGCGTCGTTGAACCCGGCGAGCGCCGGGCGGGCGTACTGCAGCCGCTGGGTGACCCACACCGCGGGCACCGCGAGGCCGGCCATCGACAGCACCGCGAGCAGCGTGCGGTTCGCCGAGCCGAGGAACAGGTCCACTCCGACCACCAACATCCCGGTCAACGTGACCACCAGGGCGGGAGCGATCGCGATCCAGTCCAACACCGTCGCGTTCATGGCGTGTTCCTCTGCGGCGCGGGCATCTCGGCCACGCTCTGGGGCTGGAGGTCGTTCATCACCTTCGTCACCGGGCCCTCGGTGAGCGCGAGCCACGGCCCGGGCCACCACCCGATCCACACCGCGAGCACGACCAGCGGGACCAGGCTCACGAGCTCGATCGCGTCGGTGTCCCGCAGGTCCTTCCACTTCGGGTTCACCGGGCCGAAGAAGATGTTCCGGTACAGGGTGAGCATGTACACCGCGCCGAGGATCACCCCGGACGCGCCGACGACCGCCCACACCGGCGCGGTCTGGAAGGTGCCGAGCAGGATCAGGAACTCGCCCACGAACCCGTTCAGGCCGGGCAGCCCGATCGACGACAGGGTCACGATCAGGAACAGCACCGCGTACACCGGCATCACGGAGGCGAGCCCGCCGAAGTCCTTGACCCCGCGGGTGTGCGCGCGCTCGTAGATCACGCCGACCAGGAGGAACAGCGCGCCGGTGGAGATCCCGTGGTTGATCATCTGCAGCACGCCGCCCTGGCCGCCGATCACGGTGCCCGAGAAGATGCCGAGCATCACGAACCCGAGGTGCGCGACCGACGAGTACGCGATGACCTTCTTGATGTCGGTCTGCACGAGGCACATCAGCGAGCCGTACACGATGCCCACCGCCGAGAGCGCGAGGATCGCCGGGGCGAACCACCGGGCCCCCTCGGGGAAGAACGGGATCGCGAACCGCAGGAACCCGTACGAGCCCATCTTCAGCAGCACGCCCGCCAGGATCACCGAGCCCGCGGTCGGCGCCTCGACGTGGGCGTCGGGCAGCCAGGTGTGGAACGGGAACATCGGGACCTTGATCGCGAACGACAGCGCGAACGCGGCGAACAGCCACCGCTGCTCGATCGGGTCGAGCGCGCCCCGCAGCACGGTCTGCAGGGTGCCGATGTCCATCGACGCCGGACCTTGCTCGGCCGACGCCAGGTACGCGTACAGGATGGCGACGAACATCAACAGCGAGCCGGCCATCGTGTACAGCACGAACTTCACCGACGCGTACACCCGGCGCTTGCCGCCCCAGATGCCGATCAGCAGCGCCATCGGCAGGAGCATGACCTCCCAGAACACGTAGAACAGGAACAGGTCGGACGCCGAGAACACGCCCATCATGCCGGTCTCGAGCAGCAACACCGACAGGAAGAAGCCCTTCGCCTGGTGGGTGACGCCCCACGAGCACAGGATCGCCATCGGAGTGAGCAGCGCGGTGAGCGCGATCATCAGCATCGAGATGCCGTCGACGCCGAGCGCGTACCGGATGTTGAGCGACGGGACCCAGCCGTACACCTCGGTGAACGCGAGCTGGCCATCGGGCGGCGGAACGAACTGCCACCCCATGATCAGCGCGATGGCGAGCACCAGCACCGACGTGGCGAGCGCGCCGCCCTTGACCTCCCGGTCGCCCGGGACGAACGCGAGCGCGAACGCCCCCAGCGCGGGGAGGAAGGTCAGCAGCGTGAGGTACGGAAAGGTCGCGTTAACCATGGTAGATCATCCAGATCAGGACCAGCACGGTGCCGGCGAGCATCGCGGAGGTGGCCACGCTGACCGCGCCCGCCTGAGTCCGCCGAATCACCGAGCCGAGCTCCAGCACACCGTTGCCGGCGCCCTCGACGGTGAACCAATCGATCAGCGCCCGATCGACGAACCGGAACGACCACTCGGCGATCTTGCCGATGGGCCGCACGATCAGCAGGTCGTACGCCTCGTCCACGTACAGCTTGTTCGCGAGCAACTTGTGCGGGAACGCCAGCGCGCCGCCCACCAGCGCGTCGAGCTGCTCGCGCTGGTACCCGTACAGCACGCCGGCCGAGCCGGCCCCGAGCGCGAGCGCGACCGCGGTGACCATCAGCGCCACGAAGTGGGACCGGTGCACCACCTCCTCGGACAGCGACTCGACCCAGTGCGCCTCGGACCAACCCGGGTGCAGGAAGTGCTCGAACGGGTGGCCGCCCCACGCCTCGGCCATCCCGGCCACGGTGGACAACACCGCCAGCACCACCAGCACCGAGGTCATCGTCCAGTGGATCGGGTGGAGGTGGCGGTGGTCCTCGGCGGGCGTGCCGAAGAACGCGATCATCAGCAGGCGGGTCGTGTAGAACGAGGTCAGGATCGCCGACAGCACCAGCATCAGCAGGACCGCCGGCCACACGCCGCCCTGGGCGGTGGTCGCGACGAACACCGCGGCGATGATCTCGTCCTTGCTGAAGAACCCGGCGAACGGCGGCACACCCATCAGCGCGAGCGAGCCGATCAGGAACAGCACCGACACCAGGCGCAGGTCCTTCCACAGGCCGCCCATCTTCCGGATGTCCTGCTCGTGGTGCATCGCGTGGATCACCGCGCCCGCGCCGAGGAACAGCAGCGCCTTGAAGAACGCGTGGGTCACCACGTGGAACAAGCCGGTGGTCCAGAACGTGGTGGCCATGCCCGCGAACATGAACCCGAGCTGCGACACGGTCGAGTAGGCGAGCACCTTCTTGATGTCGTTCTGGGCGACCGCGATCACCCCGGAAACGAGCGCGGTGAGCGCCGCGACGAACCCGACCACCTGGCCCGCCTCCGGCAGCAGCACGAACAGGAAGTCCATCCGCCCGACGAGGTACACGCCCGCGGTGACCATCGTCGCCGCGTGGATCAGCGCCGACACCGGCGTCGGGCCGGCCATCGCGTCGGGCAGCCACACGTACAACGGGATCTGGGCGCTCTTGCCGGTCGCCCCGCCGAACAGGCACAGCCCGGCGAACAGCAGCGCGGCGTGCATCCCCCAGCCCGCGAGCGGACCGGCGGTGAGGACCGAATCCTCGGACAGGCCGGCGAAGGCCTCCTCCATCCCGGTGAACGACAAGGTCCCGGTGATCGCGAACAGGGTGAACGCGCCCACCAGGAACGCGAAGTCTCCGATCCGGTTCACGATGAACGCCTTGCGCCCGGCGTCGGTGTAGTCGAGGTTCGAGTACCAGAACCCGATGAGCAGGTACGAGCACAGGCCCACGCCTTCCCAGCCGACGAACAACAGCAGCAGGTTGTCGCCGAGCACCAGGATCAACATCGCGCACAAGAACAGGTTCAAGTACGCCATGAACCGGGAGAAGCTCGGGTCCTCGTGCATGTAGCCGTAGCTGTACACGTGGATCAGCGTGCCGACGCCGGTGACGTTCATCAGCATCACCGCCGACAGCGCGTCGACCTTCAGCCCGAAGTCGACCGAGAACGTGCCGGCCGACATCCAGTTCCACACGATCTGGTGTGGCTCGTGGCCCTCGTGCACCGCGATCAGCGCGAGCACCGACAACACGAACGACACCAGCGGCCCGAGCACGGCGACCGCGCCCACCGCAGGGGCGGACATCCGGTTGCCGAACAGACCGTTGACCAGGAACCCCGCCAACGGGAGGGCGGGGATCAACCACAGGACGGGATCGACGTGCATCAGCCGCTCATGCTCCGCAGGTCGTTGGTGTCGACCGTCTGCTTGGTGCGGAACAGCGAGATGACGATCGCGAGACCAACCGCGACCTCCGCTGCCGCGACCGCCATCACCATCATCACGAACACCTGCCCGTCGGCGCTGGTGAACATCCGGGAGAAGGCGACGAGCGAGACGTTGACGCCGTTGAGCATCAGCTCGAGCGACATCAACACGATCAGCAGGTTGCGGCGCGCCAGCACTCCGTACGCGCCGATCGAGAACAGTGCCGTGGAGAACAGCAGGTAGTGCGAGATCATGACGCCCACATCTTCTTCTTGGCGAGGATCATCGCGCCGAACATCGCGACGATGATCAACACCGAGACGAGCTCGAACTGGAGCGCGTAGGTGGTGAACAACTGCTGACCGACCTGCTCCACCGACCCGTGGGCCGGTGACGCGGTCGGGAGGTCGACCGAGAGGCGACCGTCCTGGACGATCGGCCAGGCGAGCGCGCCGTACAGCGCGACGCACATCCCCGCCACGCCGAGGCGCACGCTGACCGGGTACTCCTGCCCGAGCTCGCTGTCCTTGAGGTTCAGCAGCATGATCACGAACAGGAACAGCACCAGGATGGCGCCGGTGTACACCAGGATGTGGATCGAGGCCAGGAACGGCGCCGACAGTGCCAGGAACAGCACCGCGACGCACAGGAACGTGACCAGCAGCCACACCGCCGAGTACACCGGGTTGCGGCGGGTGACCATCATCACCCCGGACAACAGCGCCAGGGCGGCTGGGATCGCGAAGATCGGGTCCATCAGTTCCTCAGCAGGCGGTCGATGTTGTAGACCTTCTCCGCGCGGCTGGTCGAGACCTGGGTGTAGGTCGGGGTCAGCTCGATCGCGTCACACGGGCAGGCCTCTTCACACATCCCGCAGTAAATGCACTTCAACAGGTCGATGTCGAACTTCACCGGGCGCTTGTCGCGACCGACCCAGTCCGCCGGAGCGGGGGCGGCCACGATGGTGATGCACTCGGCCGGGCACGCGGTCGCGCACATGAAGCACGCCACGCAGTTCGGGTGCCCGTGCTCGTCCTTCTTCAGCCGATGCTCGCCGCGGTAGCCCTGCCGGCCGGACAGCGGGTGCTTGACCTCGGGGTACTGCACGGTCGACTTCGGCCGGAACATGTACTCGAACGTGCGAGCCATGCCCTGAAAGATCGCCGGCAGGTACAGCCAGATCATCGCCTTGGTGAACGCCGACCGCACCCGGACGCCCATCGGCAGCACGGGCGCCGGCAGCTGTGGCGCGTCGTGCGGGTCGAACAGCGCGCTCGCGTCGGCGTGGGCCGGGTCGTGGTGGGCCACCTTGGTGGGGGCCTCGGGCTGCTGGTGACCGTCGGTGTGCATCAACCCTCCCACAGGACGCCGACCACGGCGATGATCCCGATGTTCACCAGGGCCATCGGGAGCAGCCGCTTCCACCCCAGCGCCATGATCTGGTCGTACCGGAACCGGGGCAGCGTCCACCGGATCCAGATGTACGTGAACGTGATGATCGAGATCTTGGTGACGAACACCGCGACCGACAGGATCCCGGCGAACCACGAGTGGTTGTCGGGGCCGAACCCGAGCAGGTTCCCGAACGGCAGGCCCCACCCGCCGAGGTACAGCGTGGTGATCAGCGCGGCCGACAGCGTCATCGCGACGTACTCGCCGAACATGAACATCCCGAAGCCCATCGACGAGTACTCGGTGTGGTACCCGCCCACCAGCTCGGCCTCACACTCGGCCATGTCGAACGGCAGCCGGTTGTTCTCGGCCATCGCGCAGGTCCACAACAGGGTGAACCCGACCAGCCCCGACGGCAGCAGCCACAGCGACCCGCCACCGAAGATGTTCCACCCCTCGGTGACCTGCTTCGCCACGATCACCTGCGGATCGACGCTCTCCGCCATCATCACCACCTGCAGGATCGCGAGCCCGAGGGTCAGCTCGTAGCTGATGAGCTGGGCCGAGGCGCGGAGCGAGCCGAGCAGCGAGTACTTGTTGTTCGACGCCCACCCGCCCAAGGTGATGCCGTACACCCCGATCGACAGCACCGACATCAGGAACAGGATCCCGATCGGCAGGTTCGCGATCTGGAGCTTCTGGTCGCCGATCTGGTTCCCGAACGGGATCACGCACCACCCGAACGCGGCCGGGATGAACATCAGGAACGGCCCGAGCAGGAACAGCACCTTGTCGGTGCCCGCGGGGACGATCACCTCTTTCATCACCAGCTTCAGGATGTCGGCGACCGGCTGGAACAGCCCGAACGGCCCGATCCGGTTCGGCCCGATCCGGCCCTGGATGAACGCGCTCACGCGCCGCTCGGCGTGGATCAGCAGCGGACCGAGGGTGAAGATGATGCCGAGCACCACCCCCATCTTGGCGAGGACCCAGATCGCGTCGGTGAGGTTCACTTCGTCACCAGGGAGGTGGGCGCCGCCGCCGGGGCGCCGGTGGGAACGGTGCCGTCGGCGCCGACCTTCGCGTAGTCGAGCGACGGGAACGCTTCGCGGAACACGGACTCGGCCGACACCACCTGGCGCTTCGGATCGAACGCCTGCAGCAGCTCGAGCAGCAGCGACAGGTCGGACCGGCTGGTGGCGGGCGGCGGCGCCAGCGTGCGCAGGCGCTGGATCCGCCCGTCGCGGTTCATCACGGTGCCCTCTTTCTCGGCCCAACACGACGTGGGCACGACCACGTGGGCGGTCGCGGCGAGCGGGTTGCTCGCGAAGTCCGCGACCGCGAGGAAGTTCGGCTTGCCGATCGCGGCGACGAGCTCCTGCGGCCACTCGAGGTCGGGGATCTGGTTCAGCACGAACAGCGTGCGGATCTCGCCGTCCCAGATCGCGCGCGCGAGGTGGACCACCGAGGGGAGGGGAGAGCCGAACACCAGCTCGGCGCCCCGCTTGTTCGACGTCTTGTCGGTCTCGATCGCGAACCCGCTCTTCGACACCCACCGGGTGCCCGACTCGTACCCGAGGATCCCGACCCTGGCGTGCACCGCGTTCGCGAGCTGCTTGACCAGGTACAGCTCCTCGAGCGTGTGCGACGACGAGGCCACGATCGCGACCTTGCCGTTCGCCTCGCGCAGCGCGGCCACGAGCTCCTTGACCGACCCCTTGCTCGCGAGCTGGCGGTCCTGGGTGAGGTGGCCGAGGTTCACCCGGCCGGCGTCACACATCCAGAACCCGTTCACGTCGTCGTTCCGGCGCGGCTGCAGGCGCTTGACCTCGCCCTTGTGCACGGTCGCGGTGACGTTGCACCCGCGCGAGCAGCTGGTGCACACGGTGTCCTTGCGCTGGGCGAACCACACGCGGGCCTGGTACAGGAAGTTCTTGTCGATCAGCGCGCCGACCGGGCAGATGTCGACCGTGTTCAGCGACATCGGGTTGTCGAGCGGGACGTCGGGGTGGGTGTCGGCGACCGAGTGGTCCCCGCGGTTCACGATCGACAGCTCGCCCGTGCCGGCGACCTCCTCACAGAACCGGACACACCGGGTGCACGAGATGCACCGGTTCCCCCAGATCTTGATGTTCGGGCCCAGGTCCTTGGTGTGCCGGATGACCTTCGGCTCCTCGAACCGCGACACGCCCTTACGGTACTCGTAGGTGTAGTCCTGGAGCTTGCACTCGCCGGCCTTGTCGCAGATCGGACAGTCGAGCGGGTGGTTGATCAACATGTACTCGAGCACGGCCTTGCGGCCGGCCTCGACCTCGGGCCCCTCGGTGGTGACCTCGAGCCCCTCGCCCGGCAGGATGGTGCACGCGACCTCGAGCTTGCGCGAGTTCGACACCTTCACCAAGCACATCCGGCAGTTCCCGGCGGGCGACAAGCCCTCGTGCCAGCAGTAGTGCGGCACGGTCGTGCCGTTCTCGATCAGCACCTGCAGCAGGCGCTTGCCCGGCGGGGCCTCGACCTCGGCGCCGTTGACCTTGATCTTAGGCATGGTGGGCGGCTCCCTTTCCGATGAACGGGATCGGCTTGTGGGCGTGCTTGCACGGCTTGCCCTGCGCGTGGTCTTCGAACTCGGACCGGAACTTCCGCAGGATCGAGCGCGCCGGCATCGCAGCGGCGTCGGCGAGCACGCAGATCGTGCGGCCGACCATCCCCCAGGTGACCTCTTCGAACTGGTCGATCTCGGTGACCCGGCCCCCGCCGCGCTCGAACCGACCGGCGGTCTTCGCGATCCACCCGGTGCCCTCGCGGCACGGGGTGCACTGGCCACACGACTCGTGCGCGTAGAACCGCAGGATGTTCCACATCGCGTCGACCATGCAGGTGTCTTCGTCCATCACGATGATCGCGCCCGAGCCGAGCATGCTGCCCGCGGCCGCGAGCGACTCGAAGTCGAGCCGGATCAGCGGGTCGTCGCGCAGCACCTCGTCGGCGGTCAGGAACGGCGACGACGAGCCACCCGGGCACACGGCCTTGAGCTTCTTCCCGTTCGGGATGCCGCCGGCGATGTCGAAGATCAGCTCCCGCAGCGGAGTGCCGAGCGGGAGCTCGTAGTTGCCGGGACGCACCACGTGGCCGGAGATGCTGAACAGCTTCGTGCCCGCGCTCTTCTCGGTCCCGCGCGACTTGAACCACGCGGGGCCGTTCTTCAGGATGCCGGGGAGGCACGCCAGCGTCTCGACGTTGTTCACGATGGTCGGGCACGCCCACGCGCCCTCGACCGCCGGGAACGGCGGCTTGATCCGCGGGTGCCCGCGCCCGCCCTCGAGCGACGACAGCAGGGCGGTCTCTTCGCCGCAGATGTATGCGCCCGCGCCGCGGTGCACGGTCACGTCGAGCTCGAGCCCCGAGCCGAACGCGCTCTTGCCGAACATCCCCTTGGCATAGCCTTCGTCGATCGCGGCCTGCAGGATCTTGGCGCCGGGGCCGAACTCCCCGCGGATGTAGATGTACGCCGCCTTCGCCTTGATCGCGTACGCCGCGATCGCGATGCCCTCCAGCAGGACGTGCGGATCCTTGTCGATCAGCAGCTTGTCCTTGAAGGTGCCGGGCTCCGACTCGTCCGCGTTGATCACCAGGTACCGCGGCTTGTCGTTCTTCGCGAGGAACTTCCACTTCTGGCCGGTGGGGAACCCGGCGCCGCCGCGGCCGCGCAGGCCGGACTGGAACACGAGCTCGACGATCTCGTCCGGGTTGCGCTTGGTGGTGAACAGGTCCCTCGCCACCTCGTAGCCGCCGCGGGCCTCGTAGTGGGCGAGCGTGTGGGAGCCCGGCTCGAGCACGTGCTGCAGCAGCACCGGCGGGTGCGGGTTCGTGGGCAGGTGGTACTGCTGCGGCGGCGGGTGGTACTCCCCCTTCGCCGACCGGATGTCGTCGAGCAGCTTCCGCACCTGGTCGGGCTTCACCTTGTCGACGAAGTCCTCGTTCACCTGGAGGCACGGCGCCTGGTCACAGTTCGCCAGGCACTCCACCTTCTTCAGGGTGAACATGCCGTCGGGGGTCGTGCCGTCCTTGCCGATGCCGAGCTCCTTCGCGAGCTCGTCGAACACCGCCTCGCTGCCGTTGAGCGCGCACGACAACGTCGAGCAGACCTGCATCACGTACTTGCCGTCGGTCGCCCGCCGGTAGTGGGTGTAGAAGGTGAACACCCCGAACACCTTCGCCGGCGACACCCCGATCAGGTCGGCCACGTGCCGCATCCCGGGGTCGTCGACGCACCCGAACTCGCGCTCGAGCAGGCGCAGGGCGGGCAGCAGGGCCGCCTCGCGCTTCGGGTATCGGCTGCACAGGGCCTCGAGCTCGCGCTTCACCGCCGGAGTGAACTCGCGCGTGGCGGGCCCTTGCGGCGGACGCGTACCGTGGGTGGTGGTGCTCACCGGTCCAACTCCCCTGCGATGATGTTCAGGCTCGACAGGCCGCTGACCACGTCGCTGATCGATCCGCCGATGCACATCTGCGGAAAGGCCTGGTAGTTGTACAAGCTCGGCGGGCGCACCCGCCAACGGTACGGACGCTGCGACCCGTCGGAGACGAGGTAGTACCCGAGCTCGCCGTTCGGAGCTTCGGTCGCCCGGTACACCTCGGTCTCGGCGGTGGGCTGCACGCCGTGACCGAACATGTAGTTCTTGAAGTGGTAGATCAGCCCTTCCATCCCGCCGTTGGGCTTGTTCTTCGTGTCTTTGGTCGGGATGACCACCTCGGGGTCGGCGATGCTCACCGGGCCCGAGGGCAGCCGATCGATCGCCTGCTCGATGATCCGCAGGCTCTGGTACATCTCGTCGACCCGGACCCGGTACCGGGCCCACACGTCGCCGCCCTCGGCCGTGATCACGTCCCAGTCGTACTGCTCGTACCCGAGGTACGGCTTGGCGCGCCGGAGGTCGTACGGCACGCCGGTCGCGCGCAGCAGCGGGCCGGTCAGCCCGTAAGAGATCGCGTCTTCCTTCGAGATGACGTTCACGCCGACGGTGCGGTCGATGAAGATCTTGTTCTCGTTGAGCATCGACTCCATCTCGAGGATGGTGCGGCGCCCGGTCTTCAAGAACTCGCGCACGTCCGCCACGAAGTCGTCGGGCACGTCGCGCATCAGGCCGCCGATCCGGGTGTAGCTCGTGGTGAGCCGCGCGCCGGTGACCTTCTCGAAGATGTCGTACAGCTTCTCGCGCTCGACGAACGCCCACAACATCATCGAGAACGCGCCGAGGTCCATCGCCTGGAGCCCGACACACAAGATGTGGTCGGCGATCCGGGACAGCTCGTACAGGATCACGCGGATCGCGGCGCACCGCGGCGTGACCTCGATCCCCATCAGGTCTTCGACCGCCACCGAGAACCCGATGTTGTTGCACAGCGGGGAGAGGTAGTTCATCCGGTCGGTGATGGTGACGGTCTGGTTGTAGGTGCGGAACTCGGCGAGCTTCTCGAACCCCGTGTGCAGGTACCCGATCTCCAGGTCCATCCCGGTCACGATCTCGCCCTCGATCGTGATGATCGAGCGCAACGTGCCGTGGGTCGCCGGGTGCTGGGGACCGAAGTTCACCGTCATCCGCTTGGCGCCGAGGTCGCCGTCGACTTGATCCTCGATCTCCATCGGGAGACGGGTCGGGCGGGGCACGGCCATGGCTACCTCGTGTGCTTGGGGAAGTCGTACCGCTCGCCGTTGCCGACCAGCGGGTAGTCCTTGCGGAGTGGGAAGCCCGGGTAGTGGTCGGGCAGCAGGATGCGCTTGAGGTCCTCGTGACCCCGGAACCGCAGCCCGTACATGTCGAACACCTCGCGCTCGGCGAACGGCGCGGCCTTCCACACGCCGCCCATCGTGTCGATCTCGGGGTCGTGCTCGGGCACCCACGCGCGGACCCGGAAGTACTCGTTGTGGGCGAGGGAGTACAACACGTAGACCACCGAGAACCGCTCGGGCTTGCCGAGGTCGAGCCAGTCGACCGCGGTCAGGTCCATCAGCATGTCGAACCCGAGCTCGTCGCGCAGCGCGGTGAGGATCCCCACCACCGAGTCGCGCTTGATCTCGATCCACCGCTGCCCGGCGTGTGCGCCGGTGCCGATCACCTGGTCCGGAAACCGGTTTCGGACGAGCTCTTCGGAACGTTGCTGCAGGTCCACCTTGACCTCCGGCGCCCTGGGGCGGCCAGGCTCTCGAACTCGGCGGGACTTGGGGGTCCGCCGAAACTTGAAACTCCGCGGGACGGGTGCGGTCGGCTACGCCGGGACCCCGAACCGCTTCTCCTTGTCCATCAGCTCGCGGACCTTGAGGACCGCGTCGATCAGGCTCTCTGGCCGGGGCGGACAGCCGGGGACGTACACGTCGACCGGGATGAAGTTGTCGACGCCCTGCACCAGCGCGTAGGTGTCGAAGATGCCGCCGCAGGACGCACACGCGCCCATCGAGATGCACCACTTCGGCTCGGGCATCTGCTCCCAGATCTTCTGGAGCACCGGCATCATCTTGATCGAGATGCGCCCCGACACGATCATCAAGTCCGCCTGCCGCGGCGAGAACCGGATCGCCTCCGACCCGAACCGCGCCAGGTCGTACTTCGACGACAAGGTCGCCATCATCTCGATCGCGCAGCACGCGACGCCGAACGGCATCGGCCACAAGCTGTTCTTGCGGCCCCACTTGATCAGCTCGTCGACCCGGGTGGTCAGCGCGCCTTCGGGCAGCCAGGACTCTAGTCCCACTCCAGACCTCCACGCTTCCACAGGTAGACGAGCCCGAAACCGAGCACCGCGAAGAAGATGCCGACCTCGGCGAGCCCCGCGACCCCGAGCGACTTGTACAGCACCGCCCACGGCACCAGGAACACGGTCTCGATGTCGAACAGGATGAACATGATCGCGACGAGGTAGAACCGGACCGAGAACCGCTCGCGGCTCTCCGCGAGCAGCGGCACGCCGCACTCGTACGGCTGGTTCTTGTCGAAGTTCGGCTTCTTCGGGGACAGGAAGTACCCGCCGTACGACATGGCCGAGGCGATCAGCATCACCACGAGGAGGTAGGCGGCGACGTGCGCCCATTCCATGAGGGCTCCGGGAAGGCCCGCTCAGTATCGAACGGCAGAGAGGGTGTCAACGCGCCCGAGACCGACCGCGCCCGCCTCAGTTCGCGTCCGGGGGATCCGGATCTTCGAGGTCCAGCGCCACGCGGATCGTGGTCCCGTCCGGGGCGAAGGTCGTGACCGCGTCCGCCAGGGCGTTCCACCCTTCGGTCGCCTCGAAGAAAAGCTGCTCCGGGCCGTTTCGTCCGCCGATCGGCTTCGTGAGGACGAACGCCAACACGTCGGGTTGGGACTGCAGGCGGACGACGTGCTCGAGCTCGGTCCACGCCAGGGTGTGGGCCCGGGTGGTGCCGAGCTCGGCGCGGTACCGCCACCCCACGATCCCCACCACCGCGACGAGTGAGGCGGGGAGGAGCACCGCCTCGGACCCCGGGAACACCCGCCCCAGCACCAGGCCGACCAGCAACACCACGGCGGAGCTCCACGCCGGGATCGGGGGCTCGACGCTCATCAGCCGACCGTCGAACGTGACCCCCGCCTCGGACACCTCCACGGTTCCGCGGCCGGACATCCGCGGCGCGGCGATCGCGACCAGCTCGCGCGGCGGGCTGAACTCACCGACCAGTCGTCGGGCCATCGATGCCCCCTCGGGAGCAATTTGCGCTCCCTTGACGACCCCTTCGGAACACGGTCCGCCCGGCCGTGTCTACCGCGATTGACGGGAAGATGACCCTTCGGAGGGCGCCCGCACCGTCCGCTCCCGATAGCGCGAGATAGTCTCGACCCTCGATCGTCCCATGCGGAGGCCGAACCCCATGGCCAGTGATTCCAAGAACCTCGTCCTCGAAGTCTGGCGCGGAAGCCAGATGGTCACCCGTGGCGAGTACAGTGAGCCGAGCATCACCGTCGGAAGTGGCGAGAGCGCGATGCTCCGGCTCGACGGTGGTGGTCTGTCCGACCTCCACGCGGTGGTCAACGTCGAGGACGACGGGTCGATCCTGGTCCTCGACCTGGGCGGCGACGGCGGCATCGCGGTGAACGGGCAGAACGTCCCGAACGCGTCGCTGCGGTCGGGCGACCAGTTCGGCATCGGGCAGTTCACCTTCCGGGTGTCCCGCGGCGCCGAAGGGGAGCAGCCGACCGACGCTTACGCGGCCCCGCTCGCCGGGACCGACGAATCGGCCGACGACCACGGCTACGAAGAGCACGACCTCGAGGACGTGGTGTCGTTCGCGCTGCGTCCGACCCAGGTCGAGCCCGCGAGCGGCGAGAAGCGCCGCGCGCCGGTGCTCGAGGTCCACCACATGTGGGGCAACATGTTGGTGGACACGAAGCAGTTCCCGCAGGGCGGCAAGGACGTGGTGGTCGGCGCCCGCACCGGTCACCGGTGGTCGTTCCTCGGCATCGACATGGGCTGGGTTCCGGCGCCGCTCGGGTTCGTGTTGCCGATGTTCACCCCGCTGTGGTCGGACGTGAACACCTCGTTCCGGTCGGACTTCGTGGTCCCGCGGAACAACCTGCCGGAAGAGAACGACTGGACGATGTTCTCGGTCGCCTCCGACGGCGAGTACACTGCGAACGTCGCGCCGGGTTGGGGCGGGTTCACCGAGCTTTCCGGGCGGCGGCAGTCGTTCGACGACCTCGTGAGCGCCGGCAAGGCCGCGAAGACCGGCAACGGCGGCTACACCATCCCGGTGGTCGACGGCCTGCGGGTGGTGATCGAGGGCGGCGGGCACATGTTCATGGCCCAGCGCTCGATCCCCGGCCTGCAGCTGCGGCCGCGGGGCGAAGAGGTGGACTACGCGTTCACCGGGATGCTCGGGGTGGGCGCGTTCGTGTTCGTGTCGGTGCTGTTGTGCATGGGGCTGTCCGGCCCGACCCACAGCAACGAGAGCAACGAGATCCCCGATCGGTTCGTCGAGCTGCTGCTCGAGAAGCCCGAGCCCGAGAAGAAGGAGAAGAAGGGCGGCAACCCCGACGCCGGCGAGGGCGCCAAGGCGAAGAAGGAAGAGGGCAAGGTCGGGAAGAAGGAAGCCAAGGTCGAGAAGGCCAAGGGCAACAAGATCGAGGTCAAGAAGCTCGAGATCGACCGCCAGATCGCGGAGAACGCGGGCGTCCTCGGCGCGATGGCCGACTCCGACCTGAACCAGGTCCTCGGGGCCTCGGGCCTGTCGAGCGCGATCACCAGCGGGATCGGCGGCCTCATCGGCAACACCGGCACCCAGATCGGGTCGGGCGGCCTCGGGTCGCGCGGCGGCGGCCTCGGCGGCGGCGGTACGGCCGAGGGTCTCGGCGGCCTCGGCACCAAGGGGATGGGCTCCGGCGCCTCCGGCTACGGCTCGGGTGGCGGCAACTTCGGGGCGAAGGGTGAGGGCGGCATCGGCCAGGTCGGCGGTGACCCGATCATCCTCGGCGCGCTCGACCGCTCGTTGATCGACGAGGTGATCAAGCGCCACATGAACCAGATCCGGTACTGCTACCAGCGCGAGCTCACCAAGGCTCCGTCACTCGGCGGCAAGATCGTGATCAAGTTCACCATCGCCAAGGATGGCACCGTGTCGGCCGCGAGTACGAAGTCGACCACCATGGGCAACGCCGCAGTGGAGAACTGCATCGTCGGCCGGTTCATGCGGATGCAGTTCCCGGAGCCGAAGGGCGGCGGCATCGTCATCGTGTCGTACCCGTTCCTGTTCTCGCCCGGGTAGGCGGGGGGACTCGGGACCGTTTCTTGACCGCGGTGGGGCGCGGATCCGCGATACCTTTCGTGGTCTCCCCACCCTCGTTTCTCGTCCCGCATCGGGACCAAACTCATGACCGTGCCTCCGGGCACGGGTGAACCTGAGCGCCCGCGCTGCGGGCCAGACCGACGGAGCCGACGATGATCCACTTCGTTATCGAGCACTTCCGCGAAGGCGGATTCATGATGTGGCCGATCTTCCTGATGATGCTCATCTCGTGGGCCATCGCCTTCGAGCGGGGCTTCGCGTTGTACCTGGCCGTGTGGGAGAACAAGCACGCGCTGCTCTCCGGCATCCAGAAGCACATCCTGAAGGGCGACGTGCAGGCCGCGATCCGGTTCCTCGGCAACCAGCGCCAGGGTCCGATCGCGCGGATCATCAAGGCCGGCCTGCTCAAGGTGAACAAGACCGACAAGGAAGTCCAGGCTTCCCTCGACGAGGCCTCCCTGCGCGAGGTCCCGTACATCGAGAAGCGCACGGGTCACCTCGCGGTGCTCGCGAACGCCGCCACGCTGGTCGGGCTGCTCGGCACCATCATCGGGATGATCCAGTGCTTCGCCGGCGTCGCGAACGCCGACCCCGCGATGAAGGCGATCATCCTGTCGAAGGGCATCTCCGAGGCGATGAACTGCACCGCGTTCGGGCTGCTCACCGCCATCCCGGCGCTCCTGATGTACGCGCTGCTCCAGGCGCGCACCCAGCACGTCGTCGACGGCATCAACGAGGCGGTCGTGTCCACGTTGAACCTGGTCCTCGGCAACCGTCAGCTGTTCAAGAACCAGGACGCGGCCGGCACGCCGGCGCCCGCTTCCGCTCGCCGGTGAGGTGACTCGTGGGCGTCAGTGTCGAAGGCGGCAAGGGTAGAACCAAGAAGCTGAACGCCGAGCTCAACCTCGTGCCGTTCATCGATCTCCTGTCGGTCTGCATCACGTTCCTGATCGCCACCGCGGTGTGGGTCGAACTGTCCAGCATGCCGGTCGACCAGGCGCTGTCGAACCCGAACGATCCGCCTCCGCCTCCGCAGGACCCGCCGCCCCCGCCGCCGCTCACGGTGCACGTGAAGTCGGACGGGGTGTGGATCGGGCGGAAGGTCGAGGAGGGGAAGAACTTCTCGGTGGTCGGTGAGTCCTACGACTGGGCCGGCGTCGAGACCGCGATCGAGACCGATCGCAGGAACTTCCCGGATGAGGAGCAGGTCGTTCTGGTGACCGACGACGGCGTCGAGTACCAGCACATGATCAAGGCGCTCGATTTGACCCGGAAGTTCGAGTACGAGAAGTCCCTGCTCGGTGGCGGCCCGCCCGCCCCGCTCGTGAAGTAAGGAGCCTCCATGCCGGTGTTCACCCCAGGTCGACACCCCGCGTACGAGCCGATCGGCCGTCTGCGTGGAAACCCGCTCTCCCACGGGAAGAAGTCGGGGTTCATCGAGCTGAACCTCACGGCGATGGTCGACATGTTCACCGTCATCGTGATCTTCCTGCTCCAGAGCTTCTCGGGCGAAGGTGAGGTGTCGGTCCACAAGAACCTGACCCTGCCGGACTCCGAGAAGGCCAAGCCGCTGTCGGAGCGCGGCCCGATCGTCGTGGTCATGCGCGGCGAGGTGCTGCTCGACGGTGAAGTCGTCGCGTCGCTCGAGGACGACCAGGCGGCGGAGCCGGGGATCCCGGCGCTCACCGAGAAGCTCGTCGCGGTGAAGTCGGCCAACGACAAGATCGAGGAAGAGCTGCGGCGGCGGGATCCGACCCGCCCGGTGAAGCCGTTCGACGGCAACCTGATCGTCCAGGCCGACGAAGAGACGGACTTCAAGCTGGTGCGGCGCGCGATCTTCTCCGCGAACGAGGCCGGGTGGGTGCACCTGCAGTTCGCGGTGCAGAAGACCCTCACCGGGTTGGGAGCGCCGCCGGCCGAAGGCTGAGCGCGCGCCTTTCCCCGAGTTCATCCGGCCCTCGCCTCGCGGCGGGGGCCGTTTTGTTTTCTCGGTCCCTCGCTCGTTACTCGACCTTCACCATCGCGCAGGTCACGTCTTCGAGCTTCATCTCGGCGCCGCCACACGCCTTGTACCGGTACAGGTGCACGACCTTGCTGCCAGGCTCGGTGAAGGTGTGGCTGAACCCCCAACCGAGCTTGCCGTCGGCACCCGGGGTGACCGCTGCGCCCTTCTGCACGGGCTCGTAGGTCACGTACTCGTCCATCGAATAGGTGCAGCCGTCCTCCGGCTTGGTGAGCGCCTCGTTGACGTACTTGAACGGGATCGCCTCGTTCACCTTCCACTGGACCTTGGTCTCGCCCGGCTTCGCCGCGGCGTCGGGGGCGGTCAGGGCCACCAGGCTCTGGTGGTCGCCGCAGTTCTCGAACACCAGGTCCTTGTCGGAGGTGACGAACCGGGAGCTGCCCACGTAGTTCTCGAGCTCCGACAGCTTGCCCTCGGTCATCGTCTGGAACGTGTCGCGTGCGGTCAGGCGGCACTCCTCGGTGTTGACCTTGAGGTGCATCACGCCGCGCAGCTGGTTGTTCGGCTGCGAGAACGCCTGCTTCATCTTCGCGAGCTGCTCGGGGGTCTGGCCTTCGATCTTCGGCATCAGCTCGGCGCGCGCCTTGCTCGCCTCGTCGACCGGGACCCCGGTGAGCTCGGCCAGGTCGGCGGCGGAGCACGAGCCCTTGTTCGCGATCAGGGTCTGGCACCACTGCTGAAGGTCGATCTTGTCGGCGAGACAGAGGATCTCGCCCTTCCCCTTCGCGCAGGTGTAGTCGTACATGTCGACCAGCGCGCGGGTGTTGTACTTCATCTTCGTCTTGTCGCCGTCCTTGTAGAACCGCGCGCGGGCCCACGTGTCTTCTTCCCACGCGGAGCCGTCCTGCGAGCGGATCTGGCGCACGAAGGTCTTACCGGCGAGCGAGTCGAACGACAAGCCGCACGCGACCGGCGCGGGGGCCGGCGGTGCGGGGGCCTCGCCCGAGCATCCGAGCCAGGCGAACGACGGGAGCAGTACGAACATCGAGCCTCCACGAACCGAACCAGCTACCACGTGGCCGGCTCGGAGGCTCGCAAACTCGCTCTGCGGTCAGATGAACTCGAGGTTCACGAACACCCGCGTCGGGAGCGGGCCGACCGGCACCGGCGG
>JBEBJC010000662.1:0-4998 GCA_040080105.1 Myxococcota bacterium | reverse complement strand
ATCCTGGAGAGCGACCTGCCCGCCTCGGCGGTGGCCCGCGCCGGGCTGTCGTTGCTCGGCATGTTGGGCCGCGAGAGCGCCGAAGAGCGGCCCGAGGACGTACAGCGGATCCGCGCCGCCGCGGAGGCGTCGGGCGACCTGGCGCTCCGCGCCGACGCCCTGCTGCTGCAGTGCTCGTCGGAGCTGAACCGCGGCCGGTGGCGGCGCGAGCCGTTCGACGAGGCGGTCGCGCTCGCGCGGCTCACTGCAGACCCGGACCGGATCGGGTGGGCGCTCGGGCACCTCGGGACCCTGCACCGGCTGGACGGGGACGCCGCGGGGGCGGTGCGGCGCCTGCACGAGGCGGTGACCGTCGCCGGGGACCACGGCCCGCCGGACCGGCGGGTCACGCTGCTGACCGAGCTCGGGCTGGCGCAGCGGGCGATGTTCGACCTGCCCGGGGCGATCGCGTCGCTCGACGCGGCGCTGCCGTACGCGGCCCGGGCGGCCGACCCGTTCGTGGAGCAGGCCCTGATGCACCGGCTCGGGGGCACGCTGCTGTACTTCGGCCGGGTCGACCCAGCGCGGCTGTGGCTCGCCCGCGCGCTCGACGTGGCCGAGCGGGCGGGGATGGCCACGCCGTGCTTCGAGATCCGCGGGAGCCTCGCGTACCTCGAGCTCGAGCGCGGTGACCTCGCGGCGGCCGAGGCGGGGATGGGCCGTTGCCTGGCCGACCTGCGGCTCGGCAAGGTGTTCCACCACGTCGTGCTGCACGCCCAGTACGCGCTGCTCGCGGCCGAGAAGGGCGACCTGCTGTCGGCGGCGAGCCTCGCGTCGACCGCGCTGACCTGGGCGGAGCGGCGGCCCGGCGCGCCCCCGCAGTCGCTCGCCCACCTGGCCGACGGGGTGTGGCGCGCGCTCGCCGACGACCCCGGCGCGAGCGCCGCGTTCACCCGCGCGTGCGACGCTGATCCCGCCGGCGACCAGGCGGCGTTCGCGCTGGGGTACAGGGCGCTGGTGTCCGACGACGGCCAGCAGGACCTGCGCGAGCTGTCGCGCCGCTCGGCCACCACCGGGTTTCCGGCGCTGCGCGCGTTCGTCGACGCGGTCACCGGGCGCACCGACGACCCGGGCTGGCTCCACGCGCGCCTCGCCGCGAAGCTGCGCGCGGCGCGGGCGCGTTAGCCCGTCGCCAGCGCGTGGTTCAGCATCGCCGCCGCGAACATCCCGGAGGCCGCCCCCGACACCGCCGCCTGCATCGGCGTGCTCAGGTCTCCCGCCGCGTACACCCCGGGCCGCGACGTCTGCCGCTGCGGGTCGAGCGCGACGAACCCCATCTCGTCGAGCGTGAGCCCGAGGCGCTGCATGCGGCGTAGACGATGTGGAGGCAGGTAATGTCGAACCCAGCCCAAGACTTCCCCGACCACGAAGCCCCCTGGCTCGACGTGAACGACAGCGTGGCCGAGTACATCGCGACCACGGTGGCCCAGACGGTGGCGCGCCTGTTGAGCCCTCAGGCTCGAAAGCCCGAGAGCTGGGTGTCCACCGATGAGGCGGCGGCCATCCTCGGGGTCGACCGGGTGACCCTCGACAAGATGGCGGGCAAGGCTCCTCCTGACCTCCCCGGCGCACCGTTGGACGTCTCTCACTGCACTCACCGTCGGTGGCGGTGGTGGGACCCGAGCCGCCTCCCGTCGTGGGCCTCGGCCTACCAGGTCTGGAAAGTGGAGCAGGAGCGGAAGGCGAAGCCGCACTCCTCTCGCCGAACGGTGAGCCGGGCCAAGGCGAGTCCCGACGGCGGCGTGGTGGACTGGAACGCGGTAGGTCGGCAGAAGTGAACTGGAAGAGTGTGGCCAACCTGTCTCATGGACGATGTGCCTTCTAAGGCTGTAGTCTGCTAGTGCTTGTCAGAAGACACAGGCGTGATATCCTACAGGTGGAGGTAGTGCCGTGGCAGTCGCCGACGACATGCTTCATCGGGTTCGCGGCAAGGGTCGAGGCTTCGTGTTCACCGTGCGTGACCTCGATGACCTGGGCACCCGTGCAGCTCTCGATCAGGCGCTCGCGAGGCTCGCGCGTACAGGCGTGATCCGTCGCCTGGACCGAGGCGTCTACGACTTCCCTCGCCTTCACCCCGTCGTCGGCCCGATGTGGCCGTCCGCTGATGCCGTGGCCCAGGCGGTCGCACGGCAGACCGGGAGTCACCTGAAGGGCTCTGGGCCGTTGGCCGCGAACCTGCTCGGCTTGACCACCCAGGTGCCCGCGCAGACGACCTACCTCACCGACGGGCCCTCCCGCAGCGTTCACGTCGGCAAGCTGCTCGTGGACATCCGGCACGCAGGTCGGGTGGACATGCTCCTGCCGGATACCGTCGCCGGACTCGTGATCACCGCCTTGCGCTACCTGGGCCGGGACGCGGTTGACGAGGACACGTTGAAGCGGCTGTCAGGCACCCTCGACGCGCCGAACAAGAGGAAGCTCCGGTCGGTGAAACCGCAGCTCGCCGCATGGCTCGGGGCTGCGGTCGACCGGATCGCGGCGGCCTGAACATGCCCGACCTGTTCAACGACGCGGATGAACGCAAGGTCCTGGTGGACGACGTTGCTGCCCGGAAGGGCGTTGCGGCGTGGGTGGTCGAGAAGGACCTGTGGGTGTGCTGGACCCTGGCCCGGCTCCTCGAGATCCCCGACCTGCCCGGGGTGACCTTCAAGGGTGGGACCTCGCTGTCCAAGGTGCACGGGCTCGTGGACCGGTTCTCCGAGGACATCGACCTCACGTTCTCCCGCGACGGCTGGGGATTCGAGGGCGACCGCGACCCGCTCAACGAAACCCTGAGCTGGAAGAAGCGACAGGGCCTGGTCGACGAGATCGCCGCTCGTTCCACCGAGGTGGTCCGGGAGGTGGTCGTCCCCGGGCTTCGAGCTGCTTGTGCACCGCTGCAGCCCGGGGACTGGACCGTGGAGATCTCGAACGAGGATCCCCAAGCCGTCCTGTTCCGCTTCCCGCAGCCCTCCTCGACCTTCAGCTACGGGCTGCCCATCGTGAAGGTGGAGTTCGGGGCACGAGGAGAGCCTTGGCCAACCGCCCGGCGCAGGGTCAGGCCCTTCGTCGAGGAGTTCCACGCGAACCTGGCCTCGTCAGCGATCGCCGAGGTCTCCACGTTGGAAGCCGAGCGCACCTTCTGGGAGAAGGCGACGCTCTTGCACGCGCTGCATCACGGCTCCCTCGCAAAACCAGACAAGAAGCTCGAACGCCTGTCCCGCCACCTCTACGACCTCCACCGCATGTGGCACCGCGACGACCTCCGTGCCCGCATCCTGGCGGACAAGTCCTTGCTGGACGCCGTCGTCCGCAACAAGCGCACGTTCTTCCGCGAGGGAAAGGCTCGGTACGAGCTGCTCGACGACTACACGCTCAACGCCACACCACACGAGGTGTTGAAGCTGTCGCTCGAGTCCGACTACGGCGACATGGCGTCGATGTTCTTCCCGGGCACCCCGGTCCCGAAGTTCGCTGAACTACTTGCGACCCTCGGCGAGATCGACGAGGCTGTCGCCCGGTGGGGAACCGGGTAGAGGGTTGGGTGCAACGCCAACCTTTCGTGTCACACCTGTGTCACACCTCCCCCAAAAACCACAGGTCTTGGTCATACTCCATTGGAGACCTCGACCTTCCGCTCCTGGCCCGACTAGGCTTGGAACGTCACTTCTCGCCGGCCGGCTCGGAACTTCCACGCTACCGCCTCAACACTTAGAGGGGTGCATCACAGGCGACCCATGGCCAAGAACAAGAGCACGCGAAAGGACCGGAGGGTGCATGCCCGAACCGCTGCGAAGCGACCGTCGGCAGCGAGCGTCGGGCCACAACATGCCAGCTCGGAGGTGCCCCCGTCGGGGGTGATGATGGACACGCTATTCGGGAGGATCGAGGTCCCCAAGGTACTGGCTGGGCAGTTCTCGGCCAGGTCGGCGGGTGTGGACGAAGGAGTCGACCTCACCCTCCTCGACCTGTCCGACTGCCAGCTCGAGCTGACGTTCGTGTCACCAGGAATGGCGCGACGAGCGTTGGTGGAGGGCGAGCGCCTGGATCCTCGCCTCGCGGACCAGCTTGTACGCGGCTTCACGATGCTCATGCCGGCCATCCTGATCTGGGGTGAGCGGGGTCGCCTGCTCGCTGCGGCACCGATGCTGCGCCGTGTCCGTGGCGCGTTGCTGTAAAGCGGAGACACCCGTGCTGCCTTGATGGGCATCGTCCACGGCCTGCCCCGGGTCGTGGTCGCGGAGTTCGAGAACGGGCCCGCCCATCACGCCGCCGCGGACGAGCTGGCACGGCTGTTCGATGCGTGGCAGGCTCATCGTCGTTCTGATCGCCGGCACGCAAGGGGAGCAGCCGATCGAGGAAGGCCAGATCATCGCCGCCCACGAGGTCGAGCTCGAGCGGCCTGTCCTCTGGCACCGCGGTGAACGGCGACCAAGTGGGTGAAGGACCCGACTCGAAGGGTGAAACCCGATGTTGGAGTCAGAACGTGAACGCGAGCCACGAGCGCGGTTCCAGCGACCCACGTACACCCGGACCTCCTCGGCCCATCGCGGCGATCAGCGCTACGGACCCGCCTGGAACGTCGCCGATCTCCGCTCCTCCGTCGAGGCCCCCGGCCGGTTTCGGCGATCGATCTCCAGTACTCCCTGTTCCTGTGCGACCGCTGCCGTGCGCTCCTGGCTGCGATCGCCTCCACCGGTATTGTCCGCCCTGCGCGCCCATCGCGGCCCGGGAGCGGAAGCAGCGGGCCGAGAGGATCTACCAGCAAACCGACCGCGGCCAGCTCAAGCACAAGGCAAGGTCCGTCAGCAGGTCTACCTCCTCCGCCGCGGGTGCGGATCCCGATCTGCGCGCCACACCCGAGTCGGTCTCCGGATGGGTCGGCGGTCGGAGATGCTGAGCCCTGCTGGCTCCGGTCGGCAGGGCTTGCGCCAAGTCGCACGGCGGATCGTACTACTGGTGAAGGCCCAGGCGGCAGGC
>JBEBJC010000024.1:0-21276 GCA_040080105.1 Myxococcota bacterium | reverse complement strand
CACCGCGCGTCGGATCGCGGCGATCCGCCCGTCCGGGTCCGGGGGTCGACGGCTGCGGATCCGGCGCTCGATCCGGTGGAGGTACCGGTCGGCGACCGCGTCCACCGCGCCCCCGGCCTGTGCGCGGCACGCGACCACCGCGAACTGCTCGGTCAGCCACCGGTCGCCGAGCGTCGCGGTGCCGCGGACCGCGGCGGCGTCGAACGCCCCGGTGTCGAGGTCGACGAGCTGGAGCGCGACGACCAGCGCCTCGACGAACGTCTCGGCCGGCAGCGCGACGGTGGCCCAACCGTGCCGGCCCCGCCGATCCAGTGCGGCGAGCACCTCACGCACCTCGGGCGGCGGGTCGTACGCGTCGGTCACGACAGCGACAGCCACAGCACCGCGTTGGTGCCGACGGGGGGCCACGCGGGGTCCGACAGCGGCGCGGTCTGCTCCCGCAGCGGCGCGGGGGCGCTCCCGGCGAGCAGGGCGCGCCACACGCCGAGGGTGGTCCACGGCGCGTGGCTGGCGAGCACTGCCCCCACCTCGCGCACGACCTGAACCACCGGGGGATCCAGCTCCGTCCGCAGCGCGGGCACCCCGACCAGCTCGACCGCGAGGTGGCGGTCTGCGAGGTGGGCGGCGTCGGCCGGGTCCACCGCGAGGGACACGCTCCAGTCGCCGTCGATCCGGCGCGGGAAGAACGCGCGGTCGGTCGGGATCGTCCGGATCGGGCCGGCGCCGGCGACCCGGGCGATCGCAGCGTCGACCGCGGCTCCGACGGAGCGGGTCTGGTACGCCTTCACCGGAACGAGCAACACCGCGGTCGTCGTCATCGCCAGAGGCTAACCGGCGATCCGCCGATCGTACAACACGAGCCGACTCGCTGCCCCATTCGAAATTCAGTCGGGAGGATCAACGCTGGGCGAACAGCGCGAACAGCGGCGCCAGCACCGCGACGAGCCCGCCGGCGCCGGACGTCATCGGCGACCGCCACCAGGTGGTCGGGGCTGTCGAACACCACGACGGCGCCCGGGCCGCCTCGCCGGCTAGCGCCCCTCTCACCGAGCCGGCTCGGTAAATCGAGTGTAGCGCTGGTCTGTAGGCTCAATGGATCGCGACGATCAGCCCGCCCCCCTCGGCGAGCTGGGTCGCGACGAGCTCCCGGAGCAGCGCGAGCTCGTGTGCGGACCCGCGCCCCCCGACCTCGATCCCGGTGACCGCGGTCAACAGCGCCGGGAGCGAAGCGGGCGGAAACCACCAAGACTCGGCGGTGAGCTGAGTCGCAGCGTCGAACTGTCGCTTCAGCCCCGAGAAGATCGTTCGCCAAGGCCTGATGCCCGTGCTGGAGGGGGTCGGGAACAGGTCCGAACAGAACCGTCGCTGGTCGGCCAGGTAGGTCGCCGCGAGCGCCGGGAGGGTCCCGAAGACCCGGCAGTCGCTCACCACCAGCGCGTGCCTTTCGACGCGGATCGCGCGGGCCCGGTCCAGGATCGCCGCCGCCCGCTCGAGGATCCACGGGACGGACAGCTCGGCGCGGTTGCGCTGGTGGGCCGCGAGGGCGACGGCGGCCTGCTCCTCCGTCGGCGGCGTGGTCCGCTCGATCCACCGGTCGAGCGCATCGCCGACGAGCACGGTCCGCACGCGATCGACCGGGTCCGGACGCTCGGTGCCTATCAGGTCGACCGTCCCGAGCGCGTCGAGGATGCCGAGGAGCTGGGTGGGCGTGAAGAACAGCGCGTTCAGGACGAGGTGGGCGCCCGAGAGATCGTGGTGCACCAGGATCGCCCACGCGCTCGGCTCGGCGGAGATGCGGGCGGACCGATCGGCGTTCACCGGCTGCACGTACATGTACATCGACATTGGCCCAGGCTAACCGGCAGGTCCGGTGACGGTGACAGGGAGGACGAGCGCCCTCGCCCTTGCCGGGAAGGGTATCGCTCGCGCCGGACGGGCCGACGCCCGATTGGCAGAATCTGCCCGAGACACGTCGATTCCGCCACACGCCATCAGCGGATGCCCTCACGGCGGCACCACGCCGAGCTCGGGGTAGCAGCCCGACCACCGCAGCGTCGGCGGCTGCTCCCGATCCGTCCCGAACGCGACCCGGCTCGCCTCCGACCCCGCAGCGGCGCACAACACCTTCACCGTGCCGGTGAACCTGAGCTCCAGCCCCGCGGGGTCGAACGTCGGCGGGACGGACCCGATCGAGTGGTCGTGCCCGCGGCGGGCGTACGCCGGGCCGGCCAGCGTCTCGTCGAACCCCTTCTGCCCCAGCACCGTCGGGGGTGTCGTGGTGGTGTCCCGGAGCTCCATCGTGCCCTGGACGCGGGTAGCCGCGCCAGGGCGGGGCTGGTGCTCGAACACCGTCGACACCGTCAGCGACAGCGGGCAGCCGGCGGCGAGCGCCCCTGGGAGGTACTCGGCGCCCGGCGTGTCCAGGTCCAGCGCGTGCACGATGTTGATCGGCGCGCTGAACGCCTGGTTCGGGGTCGCGCAGGTGACGTCCCCCAGCCGGACCTCGGGCAGCTCGACCCCGGTGGGGGCGACCCAGCCGGTGCTCCCGGCGGCGTCGAACCCGAACCCGTCCTGGGTGGTCTCCACGTGGTAGCCGGGCAGGTCCGTCGGCCCCTCCCACACCTCGTCGTCTGCGTACGGCTCCGACAGCAGCACCTGGCGGTCCGTAAGGGTCTCGGGCTCGGACAGATCGGGGTACAGGCGGACGTCCCACCGGACGGTGGACAGCCACAGGTCGAGGGTGGTCCCTCCCCACTTCGCTGGGCGTTTCGACGCCTTGTCGGCGATCTGGAGCCGCGTCGGGAGATCGGAGCCCTGCGGGCCCACGGAGAGCAGCACCGCGTACCCGTCGTCCCACGTGAACGGCAGGTCGAGGCGCCACCCCCTGCACCCCTTGCACCACGGCGGCTCGGCGAGCGGCGGCACGAACGTGGTGTTCGGGAACCCGGCCAGGATCTCCGCGACGAGGGGACCCACGATCGCGTCCGCCTCCGGGCCGAGCTGCGCCGCGGCTGCCGGTCCGGTGTCCTTCCACGCGTGGACACCGTCCCACAGGTACCGCCGGCTGTCGTCCAGGGTGATCCGACCGGTCGCCCGCTCCACCCGCACGATCGAGTACGGCGCCTCCCTGGCGTCGAGCACCCCGAGCGGATTGGGGTTCTGTGGCTTGGAGACGCGGATCCACAGCGTCTGGAACGTCTGCAGCCGGTCCCGCAGGGCGGCGAGCTCGGCCGGAGGGCCCGCGTCGGCTCGGTTCAGCGCGACGACGCCGTACACCGCCGCGGCGGCGGTCGCCAGCGCCGCCGTGGTCAGGCCGGCGCGTAGGTTGTGGTTCATGGGGACTCCGTGGCGGACGGGTTCGTCCACGCGGGGCTCGGCGCCCCGTCGCAGTTCAGGTCGAGCGGGGGGAGGAGGGTGAGGTCCCACGGGCCCAGGTCGACGGCGCCGGGGTTCACGGCGGCGTCTCCGTCGACGCAGTCGCCGCCGACCGGCCAGCCGTCGGCGTCGACATCGGTAACGCACGCCGGGTCGGTCGCGCCGGCGGGGCAGACGGTGAACCAGGTGGGCGCGACCGGCAGCCCGCCCGCCCCGCCGTCGATCGGCGCGACCCCGTCGCTGATCGCGTAGTGGCCGACGTGGCCGGGCAACAGCGCCCCGCCCGCCAGCACCGCCACCCGGCTCGCGGTCGCCACCGGGATCGCCCCGCCCGCCGGCACCAGCACGGGCGGGCCGACGGGATCGCCCCCCTCCGCGAGCTGGCACCCCGCCGACGGCGAGGTCGCGCCGAGCGGCGCACACCCGAGGAACACCGGGACCTGATCGACCTCGGGGAACGGGGTCCCTGCGGCGGTCAGGAGGCCCGTCGGCTGCACCTGGCCCGCCTGCACCGTGATCGCCCCGGTGGCCGGGTCGACCGCGGCGGTCAGCCCGATGACCGGTGTGCCCAACCGGTCGGCCGCCACCCACTGCCCGTAGAACGACCACGCGCCGATCGCCTCGAACACCAGCTCGAGCGGGGCCGGGTCGACCTCGGGGTCGTACCCCTCGAGCGGCGCGGGGCCGGTCAGGGGCTCGTACAGCGGGCCCGGCGGGAACAGCGCGTCGCCCAGCGCCCCCAGGACCTGCTCGGCCGACCCGTACCCGGTCGGGTCGCTGGCCCACGCGGTGTGCAGGAGCTGGGCGAGCGTGTACGGCGCCATGTAGTACGCCACCTCCACCGTGCCGCCGTTCGACTCGAGGTCCGCCGCCAAGTCGAACACGGTGTTCGCGACGAGGAGCGACTGGCCGCTCACCAGCCGGCTGCGGTTGTCCGCGTCGTCGGGGTACAACATCGTTTCGACCAGCGACGGCACCCCCTCCTGGAACCACCGGGCCTCGGCGGTGGCGACCCGGCGCGTCCCCATCCACAGGTGCACCCACTCGTGCGCCAGCGTCGCGCGCCAGTCCGAGGCCGTCATCCACCCCGGCGGATCCCGATCGACCCCGCCCGCCGCGTCGAACGCGGTGACCACGATCGACCCGGGGGTGGTCGTGCCCAACACGCCCGTGGGCTGCACGTACGGGGGCGCGAACACCACGCTGCGGGCCGGGACCGGGTTCGGGCCGAGCCACCCCTCGGCGGCCTCGGCGTCCAGCGTGAACGCGCCCGAGGCGAAGTGGTACTCGATCTCCACGTCCGCCTGCGCGCTCAGGCAGGCGTGCACGTACGCGAGGGTGGCCCCGTCGACCGGCACCGGGGCGAGCCCTTGGATGACGAGCAGCCGAAGCCCCGAGCCGCCGACCTGCAGCGCGGGGGCCGAGCACACCCCACCCGCGGCCAGGGCGGTGAACCCGCCGAAGTCGCCGAGCGCGCACGGGGTCTCGGGCCCGATCCCGACACCGGTGAACGGCAGGCGCCCCGGCGCGGGGAGCGGGGGCACGAGGTGGATGTGGTCCACCGGCACCGCCGGAACCTCAGCCGACGCGACGGGCTGCCGGCCCGGCCACACCGACAGGCTGCGCAGCGCGATGGCGTGGCTGTCGCGGCAGTTCGCGTCGCCGAGCGCCACCCGGTGGGCCCCGAACGCGAGCAGCTGGTGCAGGTCGATCGCTCCGTCCTTGTTCTTTTGACCCGCTTTACCGAAGTACGGGACGCCGCCGCGCAGCGCGTCCGCGGGGTCGGCGTCGGCCCAGGTGACCACCAGGGTCAGCTCCTCACCCGACGAGACCGCCCACGGCAGCCGGAACGTGTGCGAGTCGACCGCCCCCGAGGAATCGTCGGTACGACCGTGCACACCGGGCTCGTCGTCCTGCTGCAGCGCCACCAACCCGTCTCCGTCGCCCTCCACGAGCCGAGGCCCCATCGGGAACCGCGCGCCGTCCGCCCGGACGACCTCGATCGTGACGTTGTCGTCCGTCTTCTCCTCCAGGGTGGCGTCGCCGTCCACGTCCGGATCACCGAACTGCAGCGCGATCCGGTCGGCGAAGCACCGTGGCGGCTCCGCCCCGGCGACGGGCGCCGGCGAGGTGCAGGTGTGCCTCATCCGGTACGAGACGGTCTCCGCCCACGTCCCCCGCGCCAGGTACCCCGGGTCGGCGGGCGTCGGCGCCCCCGGATCGGGCACGAACGCGTACTCCACATCGGCTTCGAGCACCTCGTACGCGCTCCCGACATCGGCGACGACCGCGTTCGCCTCGGCGTACACTCGGAACACGTCGGAGGTGGCTCCCCCGCCGAACACGTACGCGCGCCGCTCGATCGGGTCGAACACCGCGCCCGCTCCGAACCGCGCCTCGCTCTGGCCGGGCTCGGCGGCCACGACGCTGGCGACCGGGTGGGCGAGCGCGGGATCGGCGTCGACCACCCACACCTCGTCGGTCCCGGCCGGGGTGTCGTAGGTCGCCCCGCCCACCACGACGAACGCGTCCTCCTCGACCGCCACCGCCGCCGCCTGGTACAGCCGCGGCGGCGGCGGCGCGACCACGTGTGCGTCGACCAGCACGTCGCCGTCGATCTTCACGATCCCGGTGGCCACTCCGGCCTCCGCCTCCTCCACGACACCGTCTCCGTCGAGGTCGGGGAAGAACGAGGTGGCTGGCGGGTTCTCCTCCCAGCGATCGGCCGAGGGCCACAGGTCGTCGAAGCAGTCGTTCGGGTCGGCCGCGTTCCACAAGCCGTCGTGGAGCTCGACGGCGTGCTTGGCGCGTGGCCCGACCTTCTGCGCCATCGTGCCCCCGACCAGCCAGTAACCCTCGCTTTCAGGGACCGCGACCCAGCGCTTGTCATCAGGGTCCCACCGCCTCCCGGTGAGCACCCCGGCGCTGAAGCGCGGCCCTTCGGTGGCCTCCGCCCACCACTCGACGCTCACCCCGGCCGGTGAGGTGTACGGCGGGACCTTCCACGGGCCCATCCCCAGATCCGACACACCGGTCCACACGCCCCCGCGCAGCTCGACCACCCCCTCGAAGTTCGCGACGCTGAGCGTGGGCGCCGGCGTCGGTCGGCGGTCGGACGCCGCCAGGTCGAGCCACGCCGCGCAGGTGCCCGTGCAGCCCGTGGTTCCGCCGACGATCCACGTTGTTCCACCCGCGGAGGCGGGGAGCGACAGCGGGTCGAACAACGTCGCGAACTGGGACAACCCCGCGACCGCGCGATCGACGCGGTACGAGTCCCCTCCGAGGCCGGTAGCGGCGGCGTTGCACAGCGGATCGGGCGCGTCCGGCGCGACCGTCTGGTCGGTGTCGGGGAAGCAGCCGTTGTACGCCTGGGGCCACGGCGGGCTCTCGCCCGTTTGGTCGTTGCACCCGGGCACGTTCCACGGCCCGAGCGCCGCGCCGCTGCATCCGTCCACCGCCACCGAGTCGAGGAGCGGACAGGCCGGATCGCCGAGGTCGAAGCACTGCGCGTCGTGTGGGGTCGCGCACTCCGGATCGCCCTCCTCCCAGGTCGAGTACGTGAGGGGCTCGAGCAGATCTTGCGAGACGAACGCGCCGACCGCGACGTCCTCGATGTCCAACACGTCGATCGCTGCCGACGCCGCCTTGGTGCCAGCGTTCTCGCGGTGGCCCCCGATCAGGTGGAACTGCTGTAGGTCCTCGTCGTACACCAGCGATGCGCCCGCCACGCCCGTTGCCCCTGGCACCGCGCCCGCGCCACGGACCTGGACCCACGGGCAGCCCGTGGGGCGCCAGTTCGTGAGGTCGTACAGCCACAGGTCGTCGAGGTACGAGCCGTCCGTGACGGCGATTCCGCCGACCACGACGAACCCGCGCTCCACGAACCAGTCGCCCACCTCCACCGGGTCGGCGGCGTGGAACCACGCCATCGCGTGAAACCGCCGCGGCTCCGGGACCGCGCAGCCCGGGGGGGGGGCGAGCCGCGACATCGAGTAGTCCACAGCGGTCTCGCCGGGCGGCGGATCGAGGGCCCCCGTGTCCTGCGGATCCTCCGGTGGGTCCTTGTTCACTTCGTCGCATCCCGGCAAGGCAAGGACTACCCCGAGCGCGAGGTGAGCGAAGGGTCGCGTGGTGAACGTCATCACGGTATTGTACCCCATCTTGTCGAATCGGTCCATCGACCCGCAGCTTCTGATTCGGCGAAGTCGCTGTGGCAGAGTCTGCCCAATACATGTCGATCCGCCGATCGCGGCCAGCCCAGTGGTGAGGCTCGGCCTCGCGGTCCGCCTCCTCCCCGCCGCGGACCCCTCGGGCCGCGCAACTGCGGTGAGCCTCGGCCTGGGGGCCCTGGCGGGTCTGGTCGTGTGACCCGGGACCCGCCTCACAAGCGCCGGGCGAGCTCCGCCTCGCGGGAGGCGCCCAGCGCGTCGACCAACACCAGCCCCTCCGCGCGGTGCTCGGCGGCCCGCTCCGGCTCGCCGCGCGCGACCGCCACCGCCGCCGCGATCGCGCACCACTCGACCCGCTCCACCCGGCTGGAGGTCGCCCGCAGCAGCGTGTCCGCCGCCGTGAGGCCCCGCTCCGCCGCGTCGAGGTCCCCTGCCTCGCGATCGAGGTCGGCGAGCCGCGCGCGCACCGCGCCTTCGAGCCGCCGGTCCCCGGTGGTCCGCGCGCCCTCGAGCGCCGCGTCGTACCACGCGCGCGCCGCGGCCGGGTCCCCCGCGCGGAGCTCGATCCGCGCCCGAACACTGTCGGCGTGCGCGAGCAGCCGAGGATCACCGACCACCCGGAGCTCCGCCGCGGCCCGTTCGTGCGCCGCGCGGGGATCGGCCGCGCCGTCACACGCCGACATCGCGGCGATCGCGGCGAACCGCCGGTCGCCCAGGCGCAGCGCCCGGGCCCGCACGTCCTCCATCCGCTCCCGGGCGGCCTCCACCTGGCCGCGGACCCGGTCGAGGTTCGCCAACGTCACCGACGCCTGCAGCTCGGCGCGCGCGTTGCCGACCTCGCGGTGGATCTGAATCGCCTGCTCGATCAGGGCCCGCGGGTCACCGCCGAACCCGTCCAGGGCCAAGCCGCCGAGCATCCCCAGCCACGAACCCTCGACCCGCCGATCGCCGGTCGCGCGGGCGGAGGTCGCCGCCTCGGTGAACCCGCGGTGGGCGTCGTCCATCCGCCCCTGTTGCCAGGCGATCGCGGCGAGGTTGCCGATCGCCCGGCCGGCGTACCGCTCGTCGCCGATCGCGCGCGCCTCCGCCAGCGCACGCTCGAGCTCGGCGATCGCCAGCGGGAGCCGCCCGGCGTGGACGTGGCGAGCGCCCGAGATCACCCGCGCCCCGACCTCGAACGTCGGATCACCGAGGGTGGTGGCGGCCGCGAGGACCGCGTCGACGTGGGCGTCGGCCTCCGCGACCCGGCCCGCCTCCATCCGCGCGATGCCGAGGTCGAGCCGCACCCGCGCCGCGGTCAGCGGGTCGAGCCCCTCGGGCGGCACCGCCTCGAGCAGCGCGGCGCCGAGATCGAGCCCGTGCTGGTGCAGCACCGCGAACGCGGCGCGCGCGGTCGGGCCCGCCACCGCGCCGTCCCCGCGTGACGAGGCCCGGCGGGACGCGGCGATCAGGTTGTCGAGGTCGGCCGACAGCGCCCGCCGCCGCTCCGGGCCTCCGGACACGTGCAGCGCCGACAGGGCCTCGACCGTCCCGAACCGGGCGAACCACCGGCCGTGACGTCGCTCCGCGTCGCCCGGGTCGGCGAGCTGCTCGCGCGCGAACGCCGCCACGCTCGCCAACAGCTCGTACCGATCGCGGCGCGCGCCGCACGAGCGACTTGTCGACCAGCGACTGGATCAGGTCCACCGCCCAGGTGGACCGCGGCGGCAGCACGGCCTCGGCCGCGTCGAGGGTGAACCCGCCGTCGAACACCGACAGGTGGGACAGCCCGAGCTGCTCGTCTCCGGACAGGAGCTCCCAGCTCCACCGCAGGGTGGCGCGCAACGCCGAGTGCCGCTCTCCCCTCCCCTTGGCGACCGCCAGCACCGCGAACCGGTCGCTCATCCGCGCCAGCACCTGGTCCACGCTCATCGCCGAGGTGCGGGCGGCCGCGAGTTCGACCGCGAGGGGCAACCCGTCGAGCAGCTGCACCAGCGCGCGCACCGCCCCCGGGTCCTCCGCGAAGTCCGCCCGCACCGCCGCGGCGCGCAGCGCGAACAGCGCCTCGGCGTCGGTGGGGGCCAGCGGCTCGACCCCTAGCACCTGCTCGCCCGGCAGCCCCGTCCGCTCTCGGCTCGTGACCACGAACCTGCACCGCGGGGCGCGGTCGAGCCAGGTCGACAGCGCGTCGCTCGCGGGCCCGAGCACCTGCTCGAGGTTGTCGAGCACCACCACCGCCGCCCCGCGCGCGGCGAACACCTGGGCGAGCTGGCTCACCGGGTCGCGCGCGAGCGGCACGCCCAGGGCGAGCGCCACGCCGAGCAGCGCGGTCTCGAGGTCCGCGGCCTCGGACAGGTCGCAGAACACGTCGTCGGGGCTGCCCCGCGCCCGCAGCCACTGCAGCACCAGCCGGGTCTTCCCGACGCCTCCGGGGCCGGTCACCGTGACCAGCCGGGACCGGCCGGCGGCGTCGGCCAGCGCGGCGAGCTCGGCCGCGCGCCCCACGAACGCGTCGCGCTCGGCCGGCCACCCCGACGACGACCGCTCGACCGCCGGCGAGGCGCGGGGCGCGAGCGCGCGGCACAGGGACACGAGCTCGGGCACCTCGAGCGACTCCGGTTCCTCCCACCCGTCCGGGGAGGGGCGCTGGGACGGGTCGTCGGCCATCAGCGCCTCCGCCCGCGCGTCCCACGGAGGGGGTGGCCGCTCGCGGTGCAGCGCGCGCAGCAGCCGCCCGAGCGACCACCTGTCGGCGCGCACGTCGACCGACGCCGCGTCTCGCCGCTGCTCGGGCGCCATCCACTCCGGGGTGCCGAGCGCGACCTGACCGGCGGTGATGCCCGAGTCGGCGAGCACCTTCACCAGCCCGAAGTCCGCGAGCCTCGGGACGACACAGGTGTCGGACACCGGGTCGAGCAGCACGTTCCCCGGCTTCAGATCGCGGTGGACCAACCCGGCGGCTCCGATCGCTTCGAGCCCGCGCGCCACCCCGGAGAACACCACGTGGGCCTCGCGCTCGGACAACGCCCGCTGCGCGAGCACCTCCCGCAGGCTCGGCCCCGGCACCAACGGCAACACGAGCGCGGGCGAGCCCTCGTGCTCGAGCACCTCGAGCACCTCGAGCACGTTCGGGTGCTGGACCGAGGCCTGCGCGGCCCCCTCGCGCTGCAGCCGGCGGCCGAGCTCGCTCGACTTCACCGCCAGGACCTTGAGCGCCCGCTCCCGCCCGTGGCGCCGCACCGCCAGGACCTCCCCCATCCCGCCGCCGCCGATGCGCCACAACACCTCGACCTCGGCGTCGACCGGGCCGGCGAACCGGAACCCGACCCGGGGCAGCGTCTCGATCCATGCCTCGTGCTCGGGTCCGAGCGCGTCTCGCAGCCGGTGCACGACCTGGCGCAGCGACCCCTCCGCCACCACCACGTCGGGCCACAACGCGGACTGCACGACCTCGCGCGGCACCATCGCGCCGCGCGCCGCCACCACCAGCGCGAGCAGCTGCAGCTGCTTCGGCTGCAGCGACAGCTCCCGGCCGTCCCGGCTGAGCCGAAACGCGTCGGTGTCCAGCGCGAACGGACCGAATCGATGGACGGGCACGGCTCCCCCGGCGCTCCCCCTATCCACCGGTGGGCGCGCGCGGAGGAACTCCCGCGAGGTCCGGTTACGGGGTGGAGATGATGGTGTTGTCGCTGGCGGCGTGTGTCCCGACCCGAACCTACGTCGGCGAGGTCGAAGGCACCGACGCGGTGGTCGGTCTCGTGACCGGCGACGGCGTCGGCAGGCTGTACCTGTGCGGCGGACCGACGACGATGTCCGCGCTGAACCAGTGGTTCGAGCTCGCGGTCGACGGAGACACCGCCGCCGGCTGGGCCGAAGGGTGGACGGTGTTCGCGACCGGCCCCGATCCGTGGGCCGGGGAGCTGATGGACCCGACCGGCGCGAGCTGGAACTTCACCGCGGAGGCGGGCGTCGAGGGGGCGGGTCCGTACGAGGCGAAGTCTCCGGTCGGCGAGTGTCCGGCCGGCGCGGTGGTGCTCGACGCCCACACCCTGCGCGGCGTGGCGTGCCCGACCGCGCTGGTCCCGGCGCAGGTGGTCCCGGTGGGCGTGCTGCGCCCGGGGGGTCGGGTCGCGGTCCGTACCGACGACGGGGCGCTGTCGTTCGTGGTCGAGCCGGCAGCTCCGTGATCGGCCGGGCAGGCGAGCTCGCGGCGGCGGGCGCGCTGCTCGACGGCGGGGCGCGGGTGGTCACGGTGTGGGGGCCGCCCGGCGTCGGCAAGACCGCGGTGTTCGAGGCGTTGTCCGCGGCGCGGGGCGCCCCCGCGGTCCGCCTGCGGTCCGGGGGCGGCGTCGACGGGCTGCACGCCTCGGTGGCGGCCGCGCTGTGCCCGGGGCGGCCGACGCCCGACGACGCCACCCTCACCGGGCGGCTGCTGGCGCTCGACGGGGTCGAGCTCGCGACCGAGGCCGTGGTCCGCGAGCTCGGGCGGTGGCTCGAGCAGGCGCCGGGGCTGCAGCTGTTGCTCGCCGGCCGGCGGCTGACCCGGCTCCCGGAGGAGCGCCCGGTCGCGCTCCCTCCGCTCGGTCGAGCCGACGCCCTCGCGCTGCTGGTGCGCGAGATCGGCCGCCGCCACCCGGCGTTCGCGCCGGGTCCCGACGAGCTCGGGTCGCTCGAAGGGCTGGTGGACGCGCTCGAGGGGCTCCCGCTCGCGATCGAGCTCGCGGCGGCCCGGTGGGAGCTGCTCGGCACGGACGGACTGCGGGCGCGGCTCGGCGACCCGCTCGAGTTGCTCACCCGCCGCGGCGTCGACCCGCCGCGACGCCTCGCGCTGCGGCACGCGATCGGGCACTCGTGGGAGCTGCTCGCGGCAGACGAGCGCGAGACCCTGGCCGCCGTCGCGGTGTTCGAGGGGCCGTTCGACCTCGCGCTGGCCGAAGGGGTGGCCGGGGCCGGCGCGCTCGACGCGCTCGAGTCGCTGCGGGACGCCGCGTTGGTCCAGCTGCCGCGCCCGGGCCGGTTCTCCCTGCTCCAGGTGGTGCGCGCGTTCGCGCGCGAGCAGGGGTCGGCCGAGCGCCGGAGCGCGCTCGACGAGGCGCACCTCGCGACGATCACGCAGCGGGTGGACGCCGGCGGGTGGGTGTCACTCGACGATCTGCACGCGGCGTGCGCCCGCGCCGCCGAACGCGGCGATCCCCGGGCAGATCGGCTCGCCGCAGGCCTCGGCGCGGCCGCCCCCGGAGGGTTCCTCGCGCTGCTCGACCAGGTGGTGCGGGCGACCCCGACCGCCGCCGCCCTGCGGGCGCGTGGGCGCGCGCTCCGCCTGCACGGGCGGACCGACGACGCCGAGCGGGACTTCCGGGCGGCGCTCGACTCCGCCTCGACCGCCGGGGTGCGCGGGCCGCTGATGCGCGAGCTCGGCGTGCTGTACCACGGCAGCCGCCGGATGGACGACGCCCGCGAGTGGTACGAGCGCGCGCTGGTCGCGCACCGGGAGGCGAACGATCCGGGCGCGGAGGCGATCACCATCGGGAACCTCGGCGCGCTCGACCACGACGCCTGCCGGTACGAAGACGCGGAGGTCCGGTACGCGACCGCGCTGGCGGGGCTGCGGGCCGCCGGCGACCGGCGCACCGAGGCGGTGTTCGTGGCGAACCACGCGGTGCTGCTGCAGGAGCAGGGGCAGCTCGGCGCGGCCGAGACCGCGTACCGGCGGGCGCTCGCCCTGCACGAGTCGGAGAACGATCCGCGGATGTCCGCGATCACCCTCGGTAACCTCGGCCTGTTGCTGCACGAGCTCGGCCGCCTCGACGAGGCGCTGGCCCTCCACCGCAGCGCCGCGGCGCAGATCGCCACGGTGGCCGATCGGGTGTCGGAGGCGCTCGGGGCCGCCCGGCTCGGGGCCGCGCTCGCGGCGACCGGGGACTCGGTGGCCGCGGGGGTCGAGCTCGACCGGGCGGCCCGCGCGGCGGCGTGTGACCCGCTCACCGCCGGGGTGGTCGAGCTGTTCCGCGGGTTCGTGGACCACGCGCGCGGCCGGGTGGCCGAGCGGGACCGGCGCCTGGCCGAGGGGCGGCCGTTCATCGAGCTGTCGGGCGACGCCCGGGTGGCCGCGAGGCTGCTGCGCGCGATGGCCGGCGAGCGACCCGACCCGCTCGAGGTCGACGACGACGGGTTCGTGTTCGCGGCTGTCCGGTGTGACCTGTCGCGCCACCAGTCGTGCCGCCGGATGTTCCACGCGCTGGTCGACGCCCGCCGGACCCGACCGGGCGCAGGGCTGACGTTGGAGGCGCTGTTCGCCGCCGGGTGGCCCGGGGAACGGATCGGCCGCGAGTCCATGCAGAACCGGGTCCACGTGAACCTCGCCCGCCTGCGCACCTCCGGGTTGAAGCCCCTGCTGCTGCGCGACGACGCCGGCTGGTTCCTCGATCCCGCCACCCCGCTCCGGTGAGCCATCGGTTCGACCGATGGCATCCATCACGAACGAGCTGCGGCTGGACTCGCTGAGCGTCGGTACCCTGAGCACGGGAATGAACCCGCAGCTCGAGGTGGACCATGAGGCTCGCTCGAATCAGCATCTTGGCCGCGTTGTCCGCGTGTGGGGGCGACAGCACCAAGCCCGACCCGACCGATGGGGACGTGACGGGCACCATCACCGACACCGACGCGGACGCCGACGCCGACGCCGATGCGGACAGCGACGCCGACGCCGACGCCGACGCCGACAGCGACGCCGACAGCGACGCCGACACCGACACCGCCGCGGCGATCCCCCGATCGACGCCCACCGCCGGCGCCGGCGTGGCACTCACCTCCGACGGAGCCGTCGCGGTGGTCGCCAACCGGACGGCCGGGGAGATCACGGTGGTCGACCTCGACCTCGCGGCGAGCCCCGCGACCGGCGCGACCCGCCTGACGTTCGCCGAGGGTGACGCCGAGCCGTGGGCGGCGGTGGTCGGCACCGACGACGAGCAGGCGTTCGTGATCCTGCGAAAGTCGCAGCAACTGGTTCGGATCGACGGGCTCGGCGGCGCCACCTCGTTGCACCCGGTGCGTGCTGCCACCGACGCCGAGCCGTCCGGGGTCGCGATCTCTCCCAACGGTCGGACGGTGTACGTCGCGAACTGGGGAGCCGGCACGGTGACCGTGGTGGATGCCGCGACGATGGCCAGCCACACCGTCGACCTGAACCCCGCGCTGGTCGACACCGGCGCGCTGGGGCCGGCGGTCGTGTCCGCGCGCCCCGGGCTCGCCCGACCGTACGCGATCGTGGTCACCGACGACGGGGACGGCGACGACGGGGACGAGACCGTGTACGTCACCGAGTTCTTCGGCCAGGACGACCCGGCCGCGGTGTTCGCCGACGACACGTTCTTCGACACCAACAAGCAGGGGTTCGTGTACGCGTTCGACGCCGGGACCGAGGTGCTGGCGCCGGCGATCCCGCTCGGGGCGTCGGCGGACATGGGGTTCGTCGACAGCAACGGCGTCACCGCCGGCTGCTTCCCGAACGCGCTGTACGCCGCGGCGCTGGACGCCGACCGGCTGTACGTCGCGGGGATGTGCGCCTCGCCGCGAGGGCCGGCAGCGCCCGGCGCGGTCGACAAGGTCGCGAACTTCAAGACCAAGGTCGAGCCGGTACTGTACGTGATCGACACCACGACCGGGGCCGAGCTCCCCGACGAGCGGGTCCACCTCAACGCCGAGTGGCAAGCCGAGTACGACGGCGCCGGCACCCCCGACGACAGCTCGCGGCGGTTCCCGTTGATCCCCACCTCGCTCGGGTTCGTGCCCGGTACCCACGTGCTGTACCTGACCGCGTACGGCGCCGACGCGCTGTTCCGGATCGAGTTCGACGGCGCGGGCGGCATCACCCAGGTCGGCTCGCAGCTCAACGACTTCGTGAACCTCGGGGCCGGCACGTCCCCCGGGCGGCTGCCGTTCGGGCTCGCGGTCACCGGGTCGGGCGACGCGGTGGTGGTGCACGAGCACTCGCGCAACCTCGCGCTGGTCGACCTCGGCACCCAGTCGGTCGGGGCGACGCTGCCGTGTGCGTCCCCGGTGAACGCCGCCGACCCGGTGGCGGTCGCGGCCAACGACGGGCGGCGGTTCTTCGTCACCGGCACCGGCCGGTGGTCGTACAACGGTCAGGCGTGGAACTCGTGTGAGGGGTGCCACCCCAACGGGCTCACCGACAACGTGACCTGGTTCTTCGCCACCGGGCCGCGCCAGACCGTGTCGCTCGACGGGACCTTCGCCCCGGACGGGACCGAGCGGCTGATGAACTGGACCGCGATCTTCGACGAGGTCTCGGACTTCGAGGGCAACACCCGGGGGATCAGCGGAGGCGTCGGCGCCGTCGTGCACGACGCCACCGGCGCGGTGGTGAACGACGACCGGATCGTGTTCGACGGCGGCGCGATCACCGGGGCGCAGATCGCGACCGACGCCCTGCAGGCGGGGCTGAACGGGTCGACCGGTGACCTCGGCTCGCTCGGGGTCCCCGGGCACACGGTGGCCGGCGCTCCGGTGACCGCGGTGTCGGTGCTGGGCGACTGGGACGCGATCGACACCTACGTGGCCACGCTGCGCGCCCCGCGCGCCCCCGCGCTCGACCCGGCCCAGGTGGCGGCAGGGCGGGCGCTGTTCGAAGACAACGGCTGCGGCGGGTGCCACGGCGGGGTCGGGTTCACGATCTCGGAGCGGTTCTACACGCCGTCCCAGGCGACGAACGACGCCGTGAGCGGCACGCTCGGGACGGACACCTACAGCCGCGGGACGCTGCCCGTGGGGCTGAACCCCCCGGCCGACGCCGGCGGCGGCTCGGCGGTGCTCCGGGCCGGGGGCTCGATCCAGTGTGTGCTCCGCTCGGTCGGCACGTTCGGCGTCGGCGCCACCGGCGTCGTGGTGTCCGAGCGCAAGGAGGACATGGTGGCCACCGCGACCGGCGCCACCGGGTTCAACCCCCCGTCGCTGTTCGGCGCGGGGACCGGCGCCCCGTACCTGCACGCCGGCAACGCGCGGTCGCTCGAGGAGCTGTTCGGAAGCACGTTCTCGGCGCACCACCGCGCGTTCTCCGCGAACTTCACCCCCGCGGGCGCCGACCTCGAAGCGCTGATCGCGTTCGTTCAGTCGATCGACGACGACACGCTGCAGGTGGAGACCGCGGTGGGGACGATCGACACCGTGTCGTGCCCGTGAGGGACCGGCGGTAGCCGGCGGGCGGCGGCGAGCACCGCCTCCCGCACCCGCGCCGCGGCCCGCGTCCGGTGGCCGTCGGCGCGCCACACCAGATCGATCCGATCGTCGAACGACGGGAGGCCAGGATGAACCGCGACCAACCCGTGACCATTGTCAGCCACCCGCCACGGGAGCACCGCGAGCGCGGCGCCCGCGGCTGCGAGCGCGCGGGCCGACCCGAGGTCGCCGGTGCGCACCACCCGCGCGGGGGCCACGCCGAGCGAAACCAACGCGTCGAGCACGCCGGCGAACGGGGCCCGGTCGGGCACCGCGACCATCGCTCCCCGCACCCGATCGGCCGCCGCCAGCGCGTCGGGGGCGGCCGGCCCGCGCCCGAACAGCTGGATCCGGTCGCGGAACGCGGGAACGATCACCAGGTCCGGGTGGGGCGCGGTGTTCACCACCAGCCCGAACTGCACCGACCGGTCGAGCACGCCCTGGCGCACCGTCGCGCTGCTGCCGCACACCAGGTCGAGCTCGATCTGCGGGTGCTCGCGCAGGAAGTCGCCGAGGAACGCCGGCAGGAAGTAGCTCCCGAGCTGGTCGTGGCACCCGAGCACGAACTTCCCCCGGTCGCCGCGCTGCAGGTCGCGCAGGTCGTCGGTCAGGGCGGTCACCAGGCCGAACAGCTCGGGCGACCGGTCGAGCAGCAGCTGACCGGACTCGGTGGGGCGGACGCCCGAGCGGGTGCGCAGGAACAGCTGGGTGCCGAGCTGCTCCTCGAGCCGGCGGATCGACTCGGACAACGTGGACTGGGACAGGCCGAGCGCGCGGGCGGCGGCGGTGAACCCGCCCTCGCGGGCGACGACCTGGAACGTGCGGAGGTGTTGTAGGTCCATGGGGGAGCGGTACCTCGCCCCCGCCCGGCGGTCGCCGCCGATTAAGTCCGATTATGCCTGCGGGTCCGGCGGGGACCGCCACCGGAAGCGTGAGGTTCGCTCGGTCGAAGATGCTCCGAATGCAACAGAAGCGACGCCTGCCCGTACCCGACACATGTGGATGATCGCCTGGAGTTCTGCTGCGTTCGGGTCCAATGAGATCGAGGTAGTACCCGTCGATCTCGCGCTCACGTGGAAGAGGAGCGAGACCGCGCCGGTCACCTTGCTCAACACGATGCGGGACCAAGGGCTCAGTGACGCTGCGTTCATCGCGCTCGGCCGACGCATGCTCGCGGGCGATCCGAACGTCTGGGCCGAGGCGGGCAAGGAGACCGTCATCCGCGCGGCAATCGCAAACGGCTACTGGCCGGACAGCTGCGAGGGGACGCTCTGCAAGTTCGTCTCCATCGAGAGCATCGAGGTGCTGCGCTACGACAGCGCGCTCGACGGCGGGGAAGTCGTCCTCGTCCATATGGTCATGCCCGCTGATCCGCGCGGGACGTACCGAGGTATGACCCGAGGCAATGTCGTTGCTCTCGAACCCGGCCTGACCGAGCCATCCGCGCTCGCACACGAGCTCGGGCATGTGATCTTCGCAAAGCGCTTTCCCGATCTCATGAATGGCAAGCCGGGTAGGTATCTACGTATAAACGGCACTCTCCGCCTCCCTTCGCTGCTCCCCTCGCTCCACCTCCCACTGCTGTCTTGCTCCCATCTCTCGGAGCTGTTCGCAGTCGGAGCCGAGCTTCAGAACCCCTTTGGATACGGAGATGATGACGAGACACTACAGCAGACCGTGAGAGGCAATCCCGGCAATTCCTACGGCCCCCCCCTCTTGAGTCTGTTGGCGCCGATGCCGCGAGAGGACGCTGGCCGCTTGTTCTCGGGTGCCGCGCTCTCGATCGGCGCGTCCATCGGGGCCGATCCGGGCCAGAACGACGACGAGCGTCTGTGCAGCGAAGGGAAGTACGAGCGATGCGCAGCCGCAGGTGAGCGCTTCTGGACATCCACGCACCCAGCCGCCTTGGCCCGAGCAGCGAATGCCGCAGCGAGCGGGTGTCTCGCTGGACAAGAACCTGCGTGCGCCGTCATCGCCAGGATCAACAAGGCGTACCGATCTTCTGCCGCCGTCGCAGAGGACAGCGCTGCGCTGACCGCGGGGATCGAACACCTGCGCGAGTTGTTCAAGGAGATCGCAGCCCAGGGCGCCGCGGAGAAGATGCGCAAGGCCAACACGACGCCCGCGCCCGAGAGCGAGGACACGGCTCGGTGAGGGCGACCCGCCCGAGCTTCCACGGGTCATCCTCGAACCGGGGGGCAGCCGCCCGGCGGTCGCCGCCGATCAAGTCCGCTTGTGCCTGCGGGTCCGCCACCCCACCAGCACGAGAGCCACGGCCCACGCCCCTGCGGGGCCGTGCGAGCAGCCGAACGAGCCGCCGCCACGGACCGCGAACCGATCACAGGGGTCACCCACCCCATCTCCGTCGCTGTCGGCCTGGGTAGGGTTCGGATCTTCGGGGCAGTCGTCACACACGTCTCCCACCCCGTCGTGGTCCTGGTCGGCGTTCGGGAACCCGGGCACGAACAGGCACAGATCACACGCGTCGCTCACTCCGTCCGCGTCTCGATCGGCCACGCCCGCGTCGGCGAGGTCCGGACAGCCGTCGCAGGCGTCTCCCACCCCGTCGTGGTCCCGATCCGTCTGGTCGGGATCGGCCGAGGTCGGACAGGTGTCGCAGACGTCTCCCACCCCGTCCTGGTCCCGATCCGCCTGGTCGGGGTCGAACTGGGCGGGGCACACGTCGCACACGTCCCCCGCCCCGTCCAGGTCGAGGTCCCGCTGCTCCGGATCGGCGACGGTCGGGCACAGGTCACACGCGTCGGACAGCCCGTCGGTGTCTCGATCGGCGGCGTCGGCCGCGACGTCGCCGTCGGCAGGGCAGCCGTCACAGGTGTCGCCGACCGCGTCCCCGTCCGAATCGAGCTGGTCGGGGTTCCGCACCAGGGGACAGTTGTCGCAAAGGTCACCCACACCATCGAAGTCGACATCACTCTGAGTCGGATTGCAGGTCGACGGGCAGTTGTCACACGCGTCTCCCACCCCGTCCGGCTGACCCGTCTCGGGGCAGGAGTCGCCGTCGGCCTGCCCGGGGTCGAAGGTGGCCGGACACCGGTCGCACTTGTCGCCCACCCCGTCCGCGTCCTCGTCGTACTGCTCCGGATTGAACACCAACAGGCAGTTGTCGCAAAGATCGCCCACGAGATCGGGCAGCGGCTCCGAGTCGGTCTGAGACGCGTTGTTCACGTACGGGCAGTTGTCACACAGATCGCCGATCTCGTCAGCGTCGATGTCGTACTGGTCCGGGTTGAACTCGGTCGGGCAGTTGTCGCACTCGAGCCTCGCGGTCGAGGCGACCTGCCCATCCGGCCCGAAGACAGGGACGACGCCGACTTCGCGGCTCACACCGGTGAGCGGGTCCGTGACCACGACCCCCGGGATCACCCCCACGAACCCGTCTGCGCTGCCCGGCCCGTCGGCGTGGAACCGAGGGTCGCGGTCGTCCCCGCCGAGCCACTGCAGGCAGTCGTTCGACGCGTAGTCGTAGTACCAATCGTCCTGCGGGAACGGCTGGCCGGTCGCCGGGTCGATCCTGTCGGCGCACAGCGGCGACGAGAGGTCCACCGGCAGCTCGTCGGTCACGTCGAATCCGTCGCAGTCGAGATCCTGGTACAACGTGGTGTTCTCGAGCGTCCCGAACGGCTTCTCGTAGCGCATGACCCACAGCAGCGACGAAGACAGCGCGCGGTCGGCGTCGTGGAACCCGAGGGAATTGGTCCACTCCTTGTCGAGCGCGACATAGAGGTCCGGCAGCGGGTGGACGTTGACCGCGGCGGTCCGCCCTCTCGCCGGGTCGTCCGGGTCGCGCACCACGACCGCGGGCGTTTGCCCATCGTCCGACCACTGCGCGGTCACCACCGAGCCCGGGCGCACGGACAACCCGACCGCCCGGGCGGGGACGGGCGGGAGGGTGACGTTGACCCCGTACACCGACAGGTGCCCACCGATGGGCCCCCGAAGCCACTCGTAGCCGACCGCCTGGTACGCGAACACGGTGCCGTCCACCGGCTCGACGCTGAACGTCCCGACGGTCACGGGCAAGTAGCCGTCGGTGTCGAAGCGGCCCTCGACCGCCCCGCCCAGCGCGAGCGCTCCGCCGGCGACCACCACGCCGTGTCCGGCGTCGATGTAGTCCGCCAGCACGTCGCCGAGGAGGACCGGATCCGACCAAGCTGTGGGTTCAGGCGTGACCACCAGCACCGCGTGGTACTCGAGCAGGTCGGGCAGGGTGGGCGTGCCGCCGAGGTCGTCCCACACCCGAACGGTGACGAACTCGCCGGTCTCGGCGAGGACGTCGCGGACGTGCAGAAGCGAGCCCGAGCCCACCACCAGAACGTCCTGGGCGGAGGCGGTCGGCATCAGCAGCAACGAAGACAACATCGGACCCCCGAGCGCCGGCTGATGTGCCGGCAAACGTCATTCCCGGGGCCTGACAGTTCCTTCACACGTTCATCGCGGCTCCACCGACACCGGGCCTGCCACGGTGGCGAGCCGAACCAGCGCGCCACCCCCCCCGAGC
>JBEBJC010000661.1:0-5002 GCA_040080105.1 Myxococcota bacterium | reverse complement strand
TGCCGGTCGGGGTCCTGGCCGGCATCTACCTGTCCGAGTACGCCGGCGAGTCGTGGGTCGCGCGCCTGGTGGACCTCGCGATCGTGAACCTCGCCGGCGTGCCGTCGATCGTGCACGCGCTGTTCGGCCTCGGGGCGTTCGTGTTGTTCCTCGACCTGAAGACCTCGATCCTGTCGGCCGGCCTCACCCTCGGCGTGATGACGCTGCCGGTGATCATCACCAGCACCAAGGCGGCGCTGCAGAGCGTCCCGTACCCGTTCCGGGTCGCGTGCTGGAACCTCGGCGCCACCCGTTGGCAGACCATCCGCCACGTGGTGCTGCCCAACGCGCTGCCCGGCATCCTCACCGGGGTCATCCTGCAGGTGAGCCGAGCCGCGGGCGAGACCGCGCCGATCCTGTTCACCGGGGCGGCGTTCTACCTGCCGATCCTCCCGCGCGGCGTGACCTCGCAGACGATGGCGCTGTCGATGCACGTGTTCGCGCTCGTCACCCAGGTACCGAACGTGCCCGAGGCGATGAAGTACGGCACAGCGCTGGTCCTGGTGTCGATCGTGTTGTTGTTCAACTCCCTGTCGATCGCGCTGCGGATCTACCTGCGGCGCAACCGGAAGTGGTGATGCCCGACCGCCCCCACCTGGAGGTGCGCGACCTGCGGGTGTCTTACGGCGCACGCGAGGTCGTGCACGGCTTGTCGATCGACGTGCCACGGAACGTGATCTACGGCATCATCGGCTCCGCCGGCTCCGGCAAGTCGTCGTTCCTGACCTGCCTGAACCGGACCCTGTCGCTCACTCCCTCCGCCAAGATGACCGGGGAGATCCGGCTCGACGGCGTCGACGTGACCCAGCTCGATCCGAGCGACGTGCGGCGGCGCATCGCGATGGTGCTCCCGCTGCCGGTCGGGCTGCCGATGTCGGTGTACGACAACGTCGCGTTCGCTCCCCGGATGGTCGGCCTGACCAACAAGGCCGAGCTGGACGCGATGGTCGAGCGCTGCCTCACCCAGGCCGCCCTGTGGGACGAGGTGAAGGACCGGCTGAACGAGCTCGGCACCCGGCTGTCGGGCGGTCAGCAGCAGCGACTGACGCTCGCGCGCGCGCTGTCGACCGAGCCCGAGATCTTGTGCCTCGACGAGTTCTCGATCGCGATCGACCCGGTCACCACCATGCGGATCGAGTCGGTGTTGGTGGAGCTCAAGCAGCACATGACCATCGTGCTGGTGACCAACCTGCTGCAGCAGGCCCGGCGGATCGCCGATCGCACGCTGTTCCTGTTGAACGGAAACCCGATCGAGGAAGGCCCGACCGAGGTGCTGTTCGAGCGGGCGAACGACCCCCGCACCACCGACTACGTCAACGGGAGGTTCGGGTGAGCGCGGTGGTGTCGGTGCGGGGCCTCTCGCTGTGGTACGGCGCGTTCCAGGCGCTCGACCAGGTGTCGCTGCAGGTCGAGCAGGGCGAGATCATGGGGCTGATCGGCCCGTCGGGGTGCGGCAAGTCCACCTTGTTGCGGTGCATGAACCGGATGAACGACAGCCCGACCACCCGGATCACCGGCGGGCTGTGGGTCGGCGGCCACGACCTCCAGGCAGCCGACACCGACGTGATCGCGCTGCGCCGCGACGTGGGCATGGTGTTCCAGCGCCCGAACCCGCTCCCGCTGTCGATCCGGGAGAACGTGCTGTTCGGCGTCCGCCTGCACGCCCCGCGCACGCCCCGCAACGACCAGGAGGGGATGCTCGAGGAGGCCCTGCAGACCGTCGGGATGTGGGGGCAGGTCAAGGACCGGCTGGAGCAGCCCGCCGAGTCGCTGCCGCTCGAAGGGCGCCAGAAGTTGTGCATCGCCCGGCTGTTGCCGCTCAAGCCCCGCGTGTTGTTGATGGACGAGCCGTGCTCCGCGCTCGATCCCGACGGCATCGGGGCGGTCGAAGAGCTGATGGCGGAGCTGCGCGGGCGCTACACCCAGATCATCGTGACCCACAACATGCAGCAGGCCCGGCGGGTGTCGGACCGGTGCACGTTCATGTTGATGGGCCAGCTCATCGAGACCGCTCCGACCGACGTGTTGTTCACCACACCGTCGGACGACCGCACGTCTCGGTACATCGAAGGCCGGTTCGGCTGAAGGAGATCCCGTGGTTCACGGCGTGGTTCAGTGGTGGTTGGCGGTCGGCGGGTGCGGCGGGGAAGGCCCGGCCTTGGTCCAGGACAAGGGCTCCGACACCATGGTCAACCTGATGCAGCGGATGTCGGAGACGTACACCAAGACCCACCCCACCGTGATCGTCGCGGTCACGGGCGGCGGCTCGGGCACCGGGATCAAGTCGCTCATCGACGGCACGACCGACCTCGCGAACTCGTCGCGCCCGATGTCCGACGAAGAGCGGAAGGTGGCGAACGAGCACGGGGTCACGCCGGTCGAGACCATCGTGGCGTACGACGGCCTCGCGATCTACGTGAGCGCGGACAACCCGATCGCCGACGTGAGCTTCGCCGACCTGAAGTGCATCTTCAGCGCCGACGGGACCTGCGCGCGCTGGTCGGATCTCGGCGTCACGCTGGATTGCGCGGGCAACGACGAGATCCTGAAGGTCGGCCGCCAGAACAACAGCGGCACCTACGAGTACTTCCGCGAGGAGGTGCTCGGCAAGGGCGGCAAGTTCACCAACACCATGGACCAATCGGGCACGCAGCAGGTCGTGGACGTGGTGGGCACCAGCAAGTGCGCCATCGGGTACGGCAGCATGGGCTACCACACCGAGAAGACCAAGTTCGTCTGCCTGTCGCGCGAGGAGGGCGCCCCGTGTGCCCAGCCGTCGATCGACGCGGTGAAGGCGGGCACCTACTCGTTCTCCCGCCCGCTGTACGTGTACACGAACGGCGCGCCGGCCGGCGAGCCGAAGGCGTTCCTGGATTGGGTGGTGGGGCCCGAGGGGCAAGCGGTGGCGGTGGAGTCGGGGTTCGTCCCGGCCGGCGCCGCGCCCGCGCACCCCGCTCCCGCAGAGGTTCCTCCCGCGCCGGCCGAGGCTCCGCCGGCTCCGGCCGCTCCGGCCGAGGGCGCGCCCGCCGCGCCTGCCGGACACTGAGCCGTGGCGTCGACCCGTCGCCGCTCGGCCACCTCGCTGTGGGGTGAGCGCCTGATCGAGGCCGCCATCCACCTGTGCGGCTACTCGGCGATCCTGTTCATCCTGGCGATCTTCCTGTTCATCTCGAAGGAGGGACTGGTCACGCTCGTGACCCACCTCCCCGAGATGTGGACCTCGACCGACTGGGGCCCGACCAACTCGCCCCCCACGTGGGGGATCGTCGCCCTGCTGGTGGGGACGGTGTGGTGCGTGGGGCTTTCGCTGCTGATCTCGCTGCCCACCGGGATCGCCGCCGCCGTGTACCTGTCCGAGTTCGCCTCCCCGCGCACCCGGGAGTGGTTGAAGGTCGTAGTGGAGCTGCTCGCGGCGATCCCCTCGGTCGTGTGGGGGTTCGTCGGGGTGATGGTGCTGAATCCGCTGCTGCAGGCTGCCGGCGCGCAGATCGGGTTGAACGGGCTGAACGGCGCGATCTTGCTCGCGCTGATGACCCTGCCGCTGCTGGTCTCTCTCGGAGAGGACGCCCTGCGCGCCGTGCCCGACAGCTACCGCCAGGCGGCGGTCGCGATGGGAGCCACCCGGTGGGAGACCGTTTGGCGCGTGCTGCTGCCGGCGGCACGCCCGGGCTTGCTCGTCGCCGCCCTGTTGGGCGTGGGCCGGTGTGTCGGGGAGACCATGGCGGTGCTGATGGCCACCGGTCACTCGGTGAACATCCCGCAGTCGCTGTTCGACCCGGTGCGCACCCTCACCGCGACCATCGCCGCCGAGCTCGGCGAGGCCGTGCGCGGGGGCGAACACTACCGGATGCTGTTCGCGCTCGGGTTGTTGCTGTTCGCGATCACGTTCGTGGTGAACCTGACCGCCGACCTCGTCATTCGCGGGCGGCACACCGGGCGGTGATCGGTCTCGATCCCGTTCGCCACCCAATCCGATCCCAACCGTCACACAGCCGTCACGATCATGGTAGGGTGGAGGTGTCCCTTGTCGAAGAAGGACCGCCGAATGGTACACACGCCGCACCTCGACTCCGCCTACGAGCACGAGCTCACCAACATCACCGCCTCCGTGTCGCGCATGAGCAGCCACGCGGAGAGGATGGTGCGCGACGCGGTGCTCGCGATGTTGTCCCGCGACGGCGTGCTCGCGAAGCAGGTCATCGCGGACGATCAGACGCTCGACGCGTACGAGACCGACATCGACCAGCTGTGCGTGCGGCTGCTCGCGCGGCGGGCGCCGGTGGGGGCCGACCTGCGGATGGTGACCGCCACGCTGAAGCTGGTCACCGACATCGAGCGGATCGGGGATCTGGCGGTGAACATCGTGAAGCGCGCCGGCTCCGCGGGAGCGGCGTCGGGCGGCGGCTCGGACTCGGTGCTGGCGCTGCCGGACGAGGTGAGCGCGCTGGCGAAGGCCGCGGTCGAGGAGGTCGCGCTCACGTTCCGCGCCCTGCGCGAGCGCGACGGCGCCCTCGCGCGCTCGCTCCGCGACCAGGATCACACCACCGACGCGTGCAACCGGGCCGCGTTCGATCGGCTGATCCGGATCGGCCGCGAGAAGCCGGAGTCGTTCGAGCCGATCCTCGCGCTCACCAACATCTGCCGCCACCTCGAGCGGATCGGGGACCACGCGGTGAACATCGCGGAGATGGTGGTGTACATGGTCGACGGCAAGGTCGTGCGCCACCGCCAGGACTGACTCCCCGACCTCTCCTCGATGCGGGCGGGAGCTACCGCCCTACGGCGACACCAGACACGACTTTCCGATCACCGAGCAGTTCGCGAACACCTTGCCCCCTGGCTCGGCGATCGTGCGTACGCCGGTGTCGACCAGCCCTTCCCCGAAGTCGGCCCACACTTGGTACGCCCCGGGCGGCAGCGGCGTGCCCATCCGGAACCCCCCGTAGTCCCCCTGAAGCTCCAC
>JBEBJC010000660.1:0-5006 GCA_040080105.1 Myxococcota bacterium | reverse complement strand
GGCCACCCCCCGCCGCGGGGTGTGGCCCCAGGCCGATCTCGAGCTCGACCTGGCGGCCCTCCAGCGCGTCCGGCTCCATCCCGCCGCCGTCCTCCCCGAAGTACTCCACGTCGAACGTGAACTCGAGGAACGCGTCGGCGCCGTCGGGCACACACGAGATCAGGCTCGAGCCCTCGGCGTGGTCGGCGAGGACGTAGCCGTCGGCGGGGTCGACCACCGACCACCGCGCCCACACCCGGCCCAGGTCCGGGTACTCGGACGGCCGGTACAGCTCCGGCCGGCCCCACACCCGCACCGCGTAGGGGGTGTACAGGCCCCCCTGGGGCGCCCAGTCGAACCCGACCTCCCCGCCGTCGGCCAGCTCGACCCCGGCTCGGGTCCACACCTCGGCCCGGGGCTCACCTCCGAGCGACTCGAGGCACGGCCCCCCGGCAGCCGGCGGCGGCGGAGCCGGCTCGACCGGCTGCGCGCAGCCCCACACGATCCACACCATGGTCCCCCCGGGGACACGGTAGACCGACCCCGACCCGGCCGCGACGATCCCGTGCGCCGACCGCCGCAGCGGTGTACGGGCGGAGCGAGGTGACCGATGACCGAGGCCCTGCAGGCCGGCGCGTTCGGCGCGTGGGTGGAGCAGATGCGGGGCGCGCTCGCCGGCGGGCCGGACCCCGACGTCCCGTGTGGGACGTGCACCGCGTGCTGCCGGTCGTCCCAGTTCGTGCACATCGGGCCCACCGAGTCGGACGCGCTCGCCCACGTGCCGCGGTCGCTGCGGTTCCCCGCGCCGGGGATGCCGGGACACGTGCTGCTGCCGTACGACGCCCGCGGGTGCTGCCCGCTGGTGGAGACTTCGGGGTGCGGGATCTACGCGCACCGCCCGAAGACCTGCCGGACGTACGACTGTCGGCTGTTCGCCGCGACCGGTGTGGCCGACGTGCCGCCGCCCGTCGCGGCGCAGGTGGCGCGGTGGCGGTTCTCGTACGGCTCCGACGGCGAGCGGGCGCGGCACGAGGCCCTGGTCGCCGCGGCGCAGCACCTCGCCGCACACCGCGGCGAGCTCCCGGTGCCGCCGAGCGGCATCGGACTCGCGATCGCCGCGCTCGCGGTGTACGAGCTGTTCCTGGTCGGCCCGGTCGACACCGACACGCTCCGAGCGCGCCTGGTCGCGCTGCGCGACGCCCGAGGGTGACTCAGTCGGTGCCGGGCTCGCGGTACCGCTCCGGCTCCAGCGCGTGGCGGCCGAGCAACTTGTAGAACTCGGTCCGGTTGCGCCCGGCCAGGCGCGCGGCGTGGGTCACGTTGCCGTGGGTGATGCGCAGCAGGCTCACCAGGTACTCGCGCTCGGCCTCGGTGCGCGCCTCGTCGAGCGTGGGCAGCGCCGACCGACGGTCCCGCAGGGCCTCGACCACCAGATCGGCCGGGATCACCGGCCCGGTCGCGAGCGCCACGCACTGCTCGACCACGTTGCGCAGCTGGCGCACGTTGCCCGGCCACCGCGCGCCCACCAGCAGGTCCACCGCCTCGGGCGCGAACGTGCGCGCCTCCCGGCCGTCGCGGGCCGACAGGTTCGCCAGGAACCGGTTCGCCAACAGCGGCACGTCCTCGACCCGCTCGGACAGCGGAGGGAGGCGGAGGGTGACCACGTTCAGCCGGTACAGCAGGTCGCCGCGGAACTCTCCGCGCTCCACGTCGCCCTCGAGATCGGCGTGGGTCGCGCTGATCACCCGCAGATCGACCTCGACCGACTTCGTGGCGCCGACCGGCCGGACCTCGCGCTCCTCCAGCGCTCGCAGCAGCTTCGCCTGCAACGCCACCGGCATGTCCCCGATCTCGTCGAGGAACAACGTGCCCCGATCGGCCGACGCCATCAGGCCCACGTGGTTCTCGGCGGCGCCGGTGAACGACCCCCGCTTGTGCCCGAACAGCTCGGACTCGAGCAGGTGGTCCGGGATCGCGGCGCAGTTCACCGCCACGAACGGCTGGTCCTTGCGGCGGCTGGCGGCGTGGATCGCCTTCGCCATCAGCTCCTTGCCGGTGCCCGACTCGCCCAGCAGCAACACGCTCGCGTCGGAGTCGGCGACCAGGCGCGCCCGCTGCAGCACCGCCTCCATCCGCGGGGACCGGGTGAGGATCGCCTTGCGCCACCCCTCCGCCTCGTCGGGCCCGGCGCCGGCGCGCAGGGCGTCGCGGACGCAGTCGAGCAGGGCCTGGCTGTCGAACGGCTTGGTCAGGTAGCCGAACACGCCCTTCCGGGTCGCCTCGACCGCGTCGGGGATCGTCCCGTGCGCGGTCAACACCACCACCGGCAGCGTCGGGGTGCGGCGGCGCAGCGCCTCGAACAGCTGGGTCCCGTCCATCCCGTCCATCCGCAGGTCGGTCAGCACCAGGTCGGGCTTGAACACCTCGGCGCGGGCGAGCGCGTCGATCCCGTTGTGCGCGGTCTCCACCTCGTAGCCGGCCGAGCCGAGCCGCAGCGCCAGCAAGCGCCGCAGGTCGGCGTCGTCGTCAACGAACAGGATCCTCGCTCGGGCCGTCATCGGTCGCCTCCAGCTCGCGGGCGTCGATCTCGGTGTCGATCGCCTTCATCGCCTCGATCCGCTCCTCGAGCGCCCGGCGCAACCGCCGCTCGTGGTCGAGCGCCGCCGCCGCGTCGTCCGCGTCGGCCGCCCGACCGTCGCGCTCGTCGATCAGCCCCTGCGCCAACCGCGACAGGGTCTCGTATCCCGCGTCGTCCCAGGTGTGGCCCGCGAGCAGCTGTCGCGCCCGCACGGCGTCGCGCAGCGGCGGATCGGCGAGGGTGAGCAGCAGCGCGAGCTGGATCCGGTCACTCGCGAGGTCGGCGTGGCCGAGCGCGTCGGTGAGCGCCGCGATCTCCTCCTGCTGGCGCTCGAGCGGCAGCAACAGCGTCATCCCGACCCCGTCGAGCGCGCCGGTCAGCGGCGACGCCACCGGGGTCGGCTCGTGCACCACCACCACCGACGGCTCCGGCGGCGGCTTGCCCGGACACCCCGCGAGCACCAACAACCCGAGCACCCCCCTCATGCTGCACCTCCCGCCCCGAGACGCACCACCAACCGGGCGCCGACCTCGGCGTCCTCGACCTCGAGCTCACCGCCGTGGGCCCGCACGTACTGCCGCGCGATCGCGAGGCCGAGGCCGGTCCCGCCGACGCCCCGCATCCACGTGGCCTTGCCCTGGACGAACGCCTCGAACACCCGCTCGCGCTCGGTCGGGTCGAGCCCGGGCCCTTCGTCCTCGACCGCGATCACCACCTCGGACCCGTCGCGCAGGGACACCCGGACCCGTCCGCCCTCGGGCGAGAACTTGATCGCGTTGCTCACCAGGTTGTCGACCACGGTGCGGAGCTTCGCGCCGTCGCCCACGAGCTCGACCGGGTCCAGGTCGGCTTCGATCCGCACCGCGCGCGACCGGGCCGCGATCCGGCTCTGGTCGAGCACCCGCCGCACCACGTCGTCGAGCTGGACCAGGTGCAGATCGAGCGGCGCCTCGCCCTTGCTCAGGTCCGAGGCGCGCAGCAGGTCGTCGATCCGGTGGCCGAGCTCCGCCGCGTTCGCGCCGATGATCGTGGTGAGCTCGTGCTGCGCCGACGACAGCGCGCCGGTCACTCCGTCCTCGAGGAGCTGGTTCCCCTCGCGGATACAGGTCAGCGGCGTCTTCAGCTCGTGCGACACGTGACGCAGCAGCCGCACGCGGTCCGACTCGACCGCGACCAGCCGCTCGCGCAACCACTCGAGCCGGGTGCCGAGGTCGCGCAGGTCGGCCGGGCCCGAGATCGCGATCGGCCGGTCGAGCTCGCCCGACCCGATGCGGCGGATCGCGGCGTCGAGCGCCCGCAGCGGACGGCCGATCCCGACGCCGGCGAGCGCGAGCAGGAACAGCACCAGCGGCACCACCCACGCGGCCTCGCGGATCAGCCGGCGCTCGAACGCGTCGGCGTCGGCCCGCAGCCCGGTGGCGGCGGCGGTGATCGCGGCGCTCGAGCCCTCGAGGATCGCGCGCGACATCCCGGACAACTCTGAGAACCCGTCGATCGCGGCGGCGTAGGCCTCGGACTCTGGTGGCTCGTGCACCACCACGTCGTGGACCCGGCCCTCGGCCTGCTCCAGCGCGTCGAGCCGATCGGCGAGCTCGACCGGCAAGGACAGCGCCTGCATCTGCGCCACCACGTCGAGCAGCTCCGCCCGTCGCAGCTCGTACCGGTCGAGCAGCACGTGGTCCGCGTCTCCCAGCGCCCGGCGCTGCCGCGCGACCCGCTCCATCGCGGTCACGTGCTCGGCCACGCTGCGCGCCAGGTCGACCGTGCGGGCCGCGTCGAGCACGGTGTTCGACCCTTGGCGGGCGAGCTGCTCCACCGACACGAGGGCCGTGCCGAGCGCGATGGTCGGCGGGACCAGCACCGCGACCAGCGCCAGCAGCGCCAACTGGAGGAACGATGTGATGCGGGGGATGCCCATCGGTACGACTCGACGAACGAGCGAGGTACCACGATGGGAGGGAAGTTGCTGCCCCGAGGTTGGACCGGGTGCAGCCCGCCGCGTTCCCCCGAGCGCGACGGACCACACCCGGCCGTACTCGAAATCGAAAAACACAGGGTGCGAAAGAGACCGGCGCCGCCGCGGGATTGGTGCGGTGCTGCGGCGCCGGTCCGAAAACGTCATGCCGCGGGACCTCCGCAGAGGGGAGGCCGAGCGGTCACTACTTCGCGGGCGCGGCGGACGCGGCCTGCTTGTCCGACCAGGCCTTGAACTCGGTCGCGGACAGCTTGCCGTTCTTGTCGGCGTCGACGGTCGCGAACTCGGCGGTCAGCTTGGCGTCCTTGGCCACCTCGGTCTTGTCGAGGCCGGCGTCCTTGTTCAGGTCGAGGGCGTCGAAGCCCGGGACGGCCACGGCGGCCGGCGGCGCGGCCGGGGTGGTGGTCGGGGCGGCGGCGGGATCGGCGGCGAAGGCCACGGAGACGGCGAAAGCGAACATGTTCACCTCTGGAG
>JBEBJC010000659.1:0-5012 GCA_040080105.1 Myxococcota bacterium | reverse complement strand
CCCCGACCGACCACCCGAGCCGGCCCCACGGGGCGTCTCCCACAACGATCGCGTGGGCGTAGTCGAGGTTGTCGAGCTCGAGCCCGGATTCGAGCACCCGGTACGCCGCCCCCGCCTCCGGCCCGACCCCGCCCGAGGTCGGCGCGCCGGCCAGCCAGTCCTCGCCGCCGTCGCCGTCCACGTCGCCGACCACGCCGACCGAGAACCCCGCCTGGTCGGAGCTGCCCGCGCCTCGGATCTGGTGGCCCAGATCCGCGATCTTCGCGTTGACCCGGTCGAACGGCCCGGGGATCACCCACACCGACCCCTGGTCGACGAACGCGAACGGCGCGCCGACCACCAGATCGATCGACCCGTCGCCGTTCACGTCGCCGGCGTCGACCGAGTACCCGGTGCCCTGATCGTCGAGCCCGGTGAGCGTCTGCGCGTCGTTGGTGGTCGCGGTGCCGACGAACGGGCCGTACTTCACGTTGACCTGGTCGGCGCCGAACCCGCCGATCACCAGGTCGCCGATCCCGTCTCCGTCGAGGTCGTCGCCCATGACCAGCGCGGTCCGGAACCCGAGGTGGGTCTGGTCGTACGTGCTGTCCATGTGCGCGACCTTGTCCGGGGCGCCGGCGGACTCGGTGAACACCTCGATCGTGCCGCCGAACCGCGCCAGGCCGATCCCGTCACTGTCCGGAGCGCTGACCGCCACGTCGGACACGCCGTCGGCGTCGATGTCTCCACACGCCACCATCGTGCCGGCGTGCCCCTCGTCCTCCAGCCCCTCGACGAACCGCTGCTCGCCGAGGACCAGATCTCCGGCGATCGACGGGATCCACCAGCTCCCGCCGTTGTGACCGGTGAGCGGCGCGCCCACGATCAGCGCCGGCCCCGGGAGGCCCGGACACACCGCGAGCGACGGGCCGAGCTCACCGGGGCCGCCCGCGTCGAGCACGACCGCCGGCTCCGACCCGAACCCGTCGAACCGGTACGCGGCGCCGGAGCCGTCGAGGCCGGGGGCGGTGATCCACAGCTCGCCCGGTCGGACCACCAGGCCCTGCCCGAACAACGGCCCGTCGAGCACCCGCCCCGGATCGTCGGGAGGCGGCGGTTCGTGGGGGCAGCCGAGCCACAGCAGCGCCAGCATCTCGTCCTCCTACGAAACGGGTGACGCCACCTGGCGGGCGAGCGCACACACCTCGGCGTCCCAATGCTTCATCAGCGGGCGGACCCGCTCGGCCACACCGGGCCCCGGCCGCGCGCGGAGCAGCTCGAGCACCACCGCGATCTGATCGCGGGAGTCCGCGTCTGCCCGCCACCGACGCCAGAACCGGCCGCCCGCCACCCGGTCGAGGTGCTCGAGGAACGGCTCGGCGGTCCACGACGGATCGGCGGCCAACATCCGGCGCAGCTCCCCCGCGCGCTTGTGCCAGTCGGCCGGCGACAGGAACGCCCGGATCTCGCCGTCGATCCGGCGCGGCGGGGCGCCCGCCGGGGTCTCGCCGGTGCGCGCCTCCAGGAACCGGAGGTCCTTGTACGCCGGGTGCTTGTGCACGCTCTCGAACGACAGCCCCTCGAGCACCGGGATCACCTGCTTGCGCGCGAGCCGCTCGAGGTCGGGCCCGAGCCCGGCCGACAGCTGGATCCGGGTCAACCCCTCGAGCAGCTCGCCGTGGTTCGGGCGCCGGTCCGGGTCGTACGCGCAGCTGCTGGTGATCAGCTCGGCGAGGTCCGACACTGTGCGCGGGCTGATGCCGGGCGGCTGCATCCGCATCAGCTCCTTCTGCAGGCGCTCGTTGTGCGCGAGCGGGTGCAGCGACAGCTTCATCCGCCGGGCGGTGAGCAGCTCGTACAACGAGCAGCCGAGCGCGTACACGTCGCCCTTGGGCGAGTCTTCCGCCCCGTCGAGCCGCTCGGGCGCGAGGTACCCGTGCGCCCCGAGCACCACGGTGATCGTCTCGGACTCCTTGCCCACGAAGTCGCCCTTCGCGATGCCGAAGTCGAGCACCTTCACCCGGCCGTGCTGGTCGAGCAGAACGTTCGAAGGCTTGAAGTCGCGGTGGATCACCCGCATCGGCAGCCCGGAGACCGGGTCGACCGACTCGTACGCCGCGCGCAGGGCGCCGGTGCAGATCCGGATCAGCTCGAGCGCCTCGGCGGCGGGCAGGCCGTCGGGCATCCGGACCATCAGCGCGTCGAGCGGGGCGCCGCGCACCCACTCGAGCAGCAGGATCGGCCGATCGGCCACCTCGCGGATCCCGAACACCTCCACGATGTGCGGGTGGGCCAGCCGCGACAACAGCACCGCCTCGTCGCGCAACCGACGGACGAGCTTGAGGTTCTCGAGGTGCTCGGCCTTGAGGACCTTCGCCGCCATCAGCAGGTCGGTCGCCGTGTCGCGTACCACCGCGACGTGACCGAAGGTCCCTGCCGCGAGGATCTGGACGATCTCCAGGGCCATCGGGTCGTGCACTAACCCCAGAACCGCTCTCGCGCCGACTCTGGGCGGATTACTCCCTACTCATGGCATACCGTCCGCCGGAGCAGCGGATCTCGGCGATCCTCGGCCCGACGAACACCGGGAAGACCCACCAGGCGATCGAGCGGATGCTCGCTCATCCCACCGGGATGATCGGGCTGCCGCTGCGCCTGCTCGCGCGCGAGGTGTACGACAAGGTCGTGGCCCGCCGCGGGGTCGACGCGGTGGCGCTCGTGACCGGGGAAGAGAAGCGGATCCCCGCGGACCCGCAGTTCTTCGTGTGCACGGTCGAGGCGATGCCGGTCGACCGGCGGGTCGCGTTCCTCGCGGTCGACGAGGTGCAGCTCGCCGGCGACCGGAACCGCGGCCACACGTTCACCGATCGGCTGCTGCACGCCCGCGGGACCGAGCAGACCGTGTTCCTCGGGGCCGCGACGATCGCGAACGTCCTCGAGGGGCTGGTGCCCGGGGTGCAGATCGAGACCGCCCCTCGCCTGTCGAAGTTGACCTGGGCCGGGCCGAAGAAGCTCGCGTCGATCCCGCCGCGCTCGGCGGTGGTCACGTTCTCGGCCGAGGCGGTGTACGAGACCGCCGAGCGGCTGCGCGCAGTGCACGGCGGCACCGCGGTGGTGCTCGGGGCGCTGTCGCCGCGCACCCGCAACGCCCAGGTCGCGATGTACCAGGCGGGTGAGGTCAAGCACCTCGTCGCGACCGACGCGATCGGGATGGGCCTGAACATGGACATCCACCACGTCGCGTTCGGGGGGATCCGGAAGTTCGACGGGCGGAACCACCGCGAGCTCACCGCGTCGGAGCTCGCGCAGATCGCCGGCCGCGCCGGTCGGTACCGCACCGACGGCACGTTCGGGACGATCAAGGAGGTCGGCGAGCTCCGTCCCGACCTGATCGAGGCGATCGAAGGGCACGAGTTCCCGCCGCTGACCCAGCTGATCTGGCGCAACAGCGACCTGGACTGGTCGTCGCCCGAAGACCTGCTGCAGAGCCTGCGCCGCCCGCCGCCGTCCCGCCTGTTGGTCCCCAGCTCGACCGAGGACGACGAGCAGGCGCTGGAGCGGTTGAGCGCCACGCCGGAGATCCGGGCGAAGCTCACCTCCACCCGCGCCCTGGCGCTGTTGTGGGAGGTGTGCCAGGTCCCGGACTACCGCAAGACCCACACCGACGCGCACCTCGAGCTGCTCGGCCAGATCGCCCAGCACCTGCTCGACCGCGGAGAGCTGCCCGACGCGTTCGTCGACGGGCACGTGCGGCGGCTGCACCGCACCGACGGCGACATCGAGACCCTGATGGCGCGCATCTCGTGGATCCGCACCTGGACCTACGTGGCGTGGCGCGGCTGGACCCGGTCGGAGGCCGGGCTGCGGGACCGGACCCGCCGGATCGAGGACGAGCTGTCGGACGCGCTGCACGAGCGCCTCACCGCCCGGTTCGTGGATCGGCGGACCCTGGTGGTGCTCGGCCCCGCGGCGGCGGACGCCCCCCTGGCGATCGAGGACGGCGTGGTCACGGTCGGCGGGATCCCGGTGGGCCGGATGCGCGACGCGTCGTTCGAGCCGACCGGCCAGGGCGGCGAGGCCCCCGCGTCGAAGTCGGTGCAGGCCGCGGTGCGCCGTCGGCTGCGGGCCGAGCTGTTGCCGGTGGTCGACGATCTGGTCGCCGCGACCGACGACGCGATCCTGCTCGGCCCGGACGGGCGCCTGTCGTTCGGGTCGCTGGTGCTGGCGCGCGCCACCGCCGGGCCGACGGTGCTCGAGCCGAAGATCACCTTGGGGCGCCTCGATCTGCTCGATCCGCCCGACCGGGAACGGATCCGGGTCCGGCTGCAGCGGTGGCGGGAGGCGGTGGTGGCCGAGCTGTTCGCGCCGCTCGACCGCCCCGCGGCGACCAAGCTCGGACCCGCCGGGCGCGGGCTCGTGCACACCCTGCGGGGGGCGCTCGGCACCATCGATCGCGAGGAGGTCGAGGACCTGGTCAGCTCCCTGCGACCCGACGACCGGGGGCTGCTCGCGAAGCTCGACGTGCGGATCGGCACGTTCACCGTGTATGTCCAGTCGCTGCTCCGCCAGCAGCCGATGGCGGTGCGGGCCGCGTTGTGGAGCATCGCCCGGGGCCGGTTCCCGATGCTCGAGCCGCCCGGCGACGGGCGTCCGACGTTCCGCCCGACCGGGGCCGGCCGCGACGGCTGGCGGGCGCTCGGGTACCGCGTGATCGGCGGGCTCGCGATCCGCGCCGACCAGCGGGAGAAGGTCGGCGCCGAGGTCCGCGCGATGGCGCGCACCTCGGAGCCACGCTCGGTCGACGTGCTGACCAGCTGGCTCGGGTGCACCGCCGACGAGGCGCTGGCGGTAGTGCGGGCGCTCGGGTTCCAGATCCGGTCCGAGCCCGAGGGGCGGATCCGCCTGCGGAGGGCGCGGTGATCGCGGCGATCACCGGAGCGATGGAGCCGGCCGAGATCGGGATGGTCGGGCTCGCGCTCGCCGCGGCGGTCGCGGGGCGGGCGGGGTGGCCGCGCGCGAGCCGAGGCCTGTTG
>JBEBJC010000658.1:0-5026 GCA_040080105.1 Myxococcota bacterium | reverse complement strand
GCACCGCCTTCCGCCCGACCCCGTCCGACAACCGACCCGCGAAGTAGTTCGTCAGCGCCTTGCTGATCCCGAACACGACGATGAACGACAGGGTGGCGGTCTTGGCGACGAGGCCGAACTCCTGTTCGGCGAGCGCAGGGAGGATGCTCCGCTCGAGGCCGATCGTCGCGCCGACCAACCCGTTGATCCCGACCAGCAGCGCGAACTGGGCCGCGTTCGCGCGGAGTCCGAGTCGGAGTGATGATTCCGTCATTCAATCGAATAATTGAATCGCTTCCCTCGTGCAACCCGCCGACGGGTGAACGCGCCGAAACCTCCGAACAGCGCCCCGGGGCGCGCCTCAGTCGCCTGCGGCCGTGGGCAGGCCTGCGTCGCGCCACTCCGGCAGGCCTGCGTCGAGGCGTCGCGCGTCGAACCCTCGACTCCGCAGGTACCGGACGGCCTCGTCGGCGAGTACACAGTAGGGGCCTCGACAGTACGCGACCACCACCCGATCGGCGGGCAGCTGCTCGGCCGCGACCGGGAGCTCGTCGAGCGGGGCGCCGATCGCGCCGGCGATGTGGGCCGTGGCAAACTCCTCGCGCGGACGCACGTCGACCACCACGACCTCGCCGCGCTCGAGACGCCCGAGCAGGTCGCCCATCGGCACCGGCTCGAGGCCCGCGCGATCGTCGAAGTACGCTCGGACCACCCGCTCGATCTCGCCGTCTCGATCCTCGGCGGTGCGCCGGAGCTCGAGGAACAGCCTCGAGACGGCGGGGCTGGCGATCCGGTAGATGACGTGTGATCCGTCGCGCCGGGACTCGACCAGTCGCGCGCCGCGCAGGACCTGCAGGTGCTGCGAGGTGTTCGCCACGGACATCCCCGTGGCGGTGGCGAGCCACTCCACGGCGCGATCGGCCTGGCACAGGAGCTCCACGAGCTCGACCCGCTTGGGGCTCGCGAGGCCCTTCGCGATCTCGGCGAACGAGCTGTACACGCGATCCTTGAACGCTCGCTGGTCCACGCCGTCGCCTCGCGGTGGGTTCAATTCCGAGATTGAATGTTTGATACTCGCGTGGCCTCCGCTCGGCTACCCTGGGCCGATGATCGCTCTCGCGCTGGCCTGCACCTCCCCCCGTGCCGACCGGATCCACACCGGGTCGGAGTGCACGGACGGCGACGCCACCATCGTCGCCGGCGTGTCGGGCTACTCTGGGCGCGGCCCGGACGGCCTCCCCGCGACCGAGACCTGGCTGTCGCTGCCGCAGGACGTGACTCCCGGTCCGGGCGGGAGGTTCTGGGTCGACGACTACAACAACCACCTGATCCGGGAGGTCGACGCGGACGGCATCTCGCGGGTGATCGTCGGCTCGGGGTTCCCGGGCGGTGGGGAGGGCGGACCTGCGCTGGACGAGCCGCTCGATCACCCGACGATGGCGCTCCCCGATCCGTCCGACCCCGACGTCCTGTGGTTCGCCGCCACCGGGAACCACCGGATCGGGCGGCTGTCCCGCTCCACCGCCACCGTGTCGTTCCCGTACGGGACCGGCTACCCCGGCTTCTCGGGCGACGGAGGACCGGCGAGTGAGGCGTGGTTCTACCGACCCTCCTCGATCGCGTTCGACCCGGACGGGACCCTGTACGTGTCGGACCGGATGAACCAGGTGGTGAGGGCGATCGCGGTGGACGGCACGGTGGCGACCGTAGCGGGCACGCCGGAGGTCGCGGGGTACACCGGCGATGGGGGACCGGCGACGGCGGCGACGCTGAACGCACCGGCCCAGACCGAGACCGATCCGGGCAACCGCCTCGACCTGCGCGGCGACCGGCTGGTCCTGGCCGACACCGGCAACCACGTCGTGCGCGAGGTCGACCTGGTCACGGGCGCGATCCACACGCTGGCCGGCGACGGAACGCTCGGGTACGTCGACGGCCCCGCGGCCTCGGCTCGGTTCGCGGGCCCACGAGACGTGGCGATCGACGCGGAGGGTACTGTGTACGTCGCCGACGCAGGGAACGCGGTCGTCCGCGCGATCTCCGACGGGGAGGTCCGGACCGTCGCCGCCGCGGGGTGGCCCGCCGGGGTCGCGGTGGATGACGACGGCGACCTGTGGATCGCGGACCGCGACCAGTCCGTGATCCTGAGGGTGTGCGCGCCTTAGAACGGGCCGACGACGCAGCTCACGAAGTCGGAGGACGGGTCGCTGTTCAGCGCCGAGGCCCCGCCACCCTGGACCAGCGCCGGGTCATGCCCCCACAGGGTGCACGCCACGAGCGCCCCGGCCCCGTCGAACAGGCGCGCGCCGTAGGTGAGCGTCGAGGCATCGGCCGTGCAGTCGAACACGCTGTTCACCCCGGAGCGCCAGTCCGCAGCCGGGCTCGCGTGCGGGAGTGGGCCGGCGACCCAGTTCTGGTAGGCTCCGTCGGCGCCTTCGAGCTGAAGGGTGAACGGATGTTGCTCGTCCCAGTCCTGCGCGCCGGAGGTCCGCCACGAGTTCAAGGTGGCGGTCGTCGCGCAGCCCTCGGTGTCGACCTTGAAGTCCCACTGGTCCGGGTACCCGAAGCACCCACCCTCCGCGTAGGTCAGGCGGAGGTCGGCCTCACACGCGCGAGCCGGGGTGCCCTCCCCGCCGGTCTCCGCAGACGGCCCCGCCTCATCCTCGCCACCGGAACACGCGGCCACCACCCAGAACGAGACGGCTGTCTTCATGCGCTCCCGTAACGCGCCCGCCCGCGGGTTTTGAAGCGACTGTGATCTTGTGGCCGGGCGGGTTCACGATCGCGCCCGCGGCGGGACATGGTGTACAGAACCGGGAGCCGTTCGATGTGGATGATCGGATTCATGGGGTGCGACGGGAAGGGTGAGGTCGACGACTGCCCCGACGACCCGGCCAAGGACCAGCCCCTGGTGTGCGGCTGCGGGGTGGCCGACACCGACGCCGACGCCGACGGCACGCCCGACTGCGACGATCGGTGCCCGGACGACCCGGGGAAGCTCGACCCGGGGGAGTGCGGGTGTGGGGTGACCGACGACGACGCCGACTCCGACGGCGCCCCCGCGTGTGAGGACGCCTGCCCCGACGACGCGGACAAGCTCGACCCCGGCGCGTGTGGGTGTGGGGTGAGCGACGACGACTCCGACGACGACGGGGTGCCCGCGTGCCTCGACAACTGCCCGGCCGTCGCGAACAACGTCCAGGACGACGGCGACGCCGACGGCGCCGGCGACGTTTGTGACAACTGCCGGACCGTGCCGAACCCCGATCAGCTCGACGCCGACCTCGACGGGACCGGCGACCTGTGCTGGTGTGACCCGCAGCCGCGCGCGTGTGTCGGCGGAGAGGCCGGCGGCTTCCCGTGTGACGACGTCGACCTGTTGTCGTTCATCCCGCTGTCCGAGTTCGGCGCGTCGAACGCGAACGACCTGTGGGGGTGGACCGACGCGAGCGGGTCGGAGTTCGCGCTGCTCGGGTTCGACAACGGCGTGGGGTTCGTGAACGTCGACAACCCGTACTGCCCGGTCACCGTCGGGTTCTTGCCCGCGAGCGCGCCGGCGAACCTGTGGCGCGACCTCGAGACCGGGCGCGACGTGTTGTACGTCGGCAGCGAGGCGGCGGGGCACGGGCTGCAGGTGTTCGACCTCACGCACCTCGCCGAGTTCACCGGCGCGCCGCTCGGGTTCGTGGCCGACGCGGTGTACGACGGGTTCGGCAGCTCCCACACCGTCACCGTCGACCCGGTGAGCCCGGTCGGCACCGCCAACGGCACCGACACCTGCGGCGGCGGCCTACACCTGCTCGACCTGTCCGACCCACTCGCGCCGGTGTTCGGCGGCTGCTACGACGCCGGCTACGTACACGACGCCCACTGCATCACCTACGACGGCCCCGACGCCGACCACGTCGGACAGCCGATCTGCCTCACCGCGAACGGGTTCGCCGGCGACTTCTCGGTGGTGGTGGTGGAGGACCTCGCCGACCCGGTCACGCTGTCGGTCACCGACTACCCCGGGGCCGTGTACACCCACCAGGTGTGGTTCGACGAGGACCAGCGGTACCTCGTGCTCGACGACGAGCTCGACGAGGACACGTTCGGCGGGGCCACCCGCACCCACATCTTCGACCTGACCGACCTGTCCGACCCGGTGTACGTCGGCACCCACGAGGGCACGACCCCCGCGATCGACCACCAGCAGTTCGTGGTCGGCGACCACCTGTACCAGTCGAACTACACCGCGGGTCTGCGGATCCTCGAGCTGACCGACCTCGCGAGCGGGACGCTCACCGAGGTCGGGTACTTCGACGTGATCCCGGGCACCGACGCGGCCGAGTTCGACGGCTCGTGGGCGCACTACCCGTTCTTCGCGTCGGGGGTGATCCCGGTGAACGCGATCTCCCAGGGTGTGTTCCTGGTCCAGCCTCACCTGCCGTAGGAGCGCCCCTGGGCCCGCTGTTCGCCCACGTCCCGATCGTGTACCTCGCCGGCCCGGCCGACGACTGGTGCGCCGTGATCAACGGCACGATCGGCAACGACATCGTGCTGCTGTCCCCGGGCGAGTACACCGGCCCGTGTGACGCCAACGCCGACCTGTCCGACATCGCGGCAGAAGAGACGGCGGTGGCGTCCCTCGACCCGCTGCTCCCGGCGGTGTTCGTGGGGTCCGCCGCCGACTACGTGCTGCGGTTCACCGGCGAGCGGCTGTTGCTGCTCGAGGTCGTGTTCCGCGACCTGCCGCCCGGGGTCGACGCGGTGCGCGCCGACGGCATCCGCGAGCTGTGGCTCAAGCGGGTCCGGTTCGAAGGGGGCGACCGCGGGCTCGTGCAGGAGGGGGTGGTCGAAGAGCTGCGGGTGGTCGAGACCTCGTTCCTGAGCACCGCCCGCCCGCTCGACCTCGGGTGTGACGGCGGGTGCCCGGTCCCGCTGGTGGAGGTGTCGTCGGACCTGGTGGTGGGCGGGGTCGAGGCAGTCCACCTCGGCGAAGGGACGGTCGGCTCGGTGCTCGACAACGTGATCGTCGGGGTCGAGGCCGGGGTGGTCGCCGGGG
>JBEBJC010000657.1:0-5037 GCA_040080105.1 Myxococcota bacterium | reverse complement strand
GATGTGTATGAGAGACAGCACGCGGCCCGAGCGGGCGCTCGCCGCGGTGGAGGAGGCGGCGGCGCTCGGGATCGGGTGGGTGTGGATGCACCGAGGGTTCGGTGGGGGCAGCGTGTCCCCCGCGGCGGCGGCGCGGGGTCGGGAGCTCGGCCTCACCGTGATCGACGGGGGGTGCCCCCTGATGTTCGATCCGACCGGCGACGCGGCCCACAAGTGCATGCGCCCGCTGCTCACGTGGATCGGCGCGGTCCCGCGCGAGATCGCACAGCCGTGAGCGCGACGTGGATCAGGGGGGGAGGTGGAGCGAGAACATCGACCCTCGCCCGACCTCACTGGTCGCGGTGAGTGTCCCACCGAGCCGCCACGCGAGCCCGCGCGACAGCGCCAGCCCGAGCCCCGCGCCGCCGTGGGCGCGGGTGGCCGAAGCGTCGACCTGCACGAACCGCTCGAACACGTCGCCCAGCCGCTCGGGCGGGATCCCGATCCCGGTGTCGCGCACGTCCACCCGGAGCCCGTCCGCGTCGTTGCGCACCACCAGGTCCACCTGGCCGCCCGTGGTGAACTTCGCGGCGTTTCCGAGCAAGTTCAGCAGGATCTGGCGCAGCTTCACCGGGTCGGTCCGGACGGTGGGGCGCTGCAGCGCGGAGTCGACGTTGAACCGCGTGTGGTGGGTGAGGCACAAGCCGCGCCCCGCGGCGGCGATGTCGTCCACCAGCGGTTGGAGCGGCACCTCGACCAGCGCGACCTCCACCGCGCCCGACTCGATCCGCGCCAGATCGAGCACCGCCGAGATCAGCGACAGCAGATGGCTCGAGGCGGCGCGGATCGCGCCGAGATCGGCCTCGAGGCGGTCGCGGGGCACCTCGGGGTCTTCGGACAGCAGCTCGGCGAACCCCACGATCGCGTTGATCGGCGTGCGGAGCTCGTGGCTCATGTTGGCGAGGAACCGGTCCTTGGCGTGGCTGGCCTCGAGCGCGCGGTCGCGGGCGAGCTCGAGGTCGCGGTTCGCCTGCTCGAGCGAGCGGCGCTCCTGCTGGCTCTGGCTCAGGGCTGCGGCGTTCGCGTCGAACACGCCCTGCACCCACCCCGACAGCGACCACACGCCCACGCTGCCGGACAACCCGGAGAACACGAGCTCGGTCAGCGACGGCATCGACGCCAGCGGCCGCACGGCGTGGCGAAGCGCGAGCGCGCCGAGGAACCCGAGCGCGACCACGGCCCGCGGCCCGGTGGGGCGCGGGGTCACCAGGAACATCAGCGTGGCGAGGTACGTGTACCCGAAGCACAGGTACAGGTACGTGCCGGCTTCGGTCTCGACCAGGGCCACCCCGGTGATGGTGACCGCGCCGGCGCCCGCGAGCACCCCCTCCGCCCACGGCCGCCTCGACCGCACGAACGGCAGCAACCACAGGTAGAACAGGGAGGCCGCGAGCCCGGCGCCGCTCCCGACCCACAGCGCCAGCGAGCCGTCGGACACGGCTTGTAGGCCGTTCCCCGCCGCGCCGATCGCGCCTGCGAGGGCGAGGCCGAACACCGCCGTCGTCAGCGCGCGCTGCTTGCCGGGCACGGGCATGCCCTCCCTCTCGGTCGGGTCACGGGTGGGCTTCGTTCGGTCGGGTTTCACGAGAAAGATGGATCGGTTTCGGGTCGCGGGAGCATCCCCTCCATGGGAGGAACCGATGCCACCGACCACCGACGACCTGAACCTCGACGTGGGCTGGGGCGGCGACGACGACGCGCGGTCGCGGTGGCACCAGTGGCGAGAGGCGCTCCGCCCGCTGTTCACCGTGCTGGCGGTGGTGCTGTTGGTCGGCTCGTTCGCCGGGGTGCTGTTGACCCTCGGGATGGCGGCTGCTGCGGCGTCGCGGGCGCACCACGTGCCGGTGCCCCCGCCGGTGGAGGAGCAGGGGCCCCCGTAGTTTAACGAGGCCGCCCCTCGATTCACGCGCCGGGCGCTGCCCTCCCCGGTACGACGGAGGGGGAGGTGGTGGTGGTGCACCAGCGGAGCCGCGCGGCCGAGCGCACGCAGATCGAGGGGCCGACGGCCGTAGAAGGCGCCGGGTCGAGCAACAGCGCCGAGGTGGACGCGCTGTCGTCCCGCCTCGAAGGCGCGGCGCCGGACCCCTCGTTCCTGGCGGCCGCCGTGCGCGAGCTCCGGGAGGCCGAAGGGGACCCCGAGCCCGACGAGCCCGCCGACCCCGCGCCGGCGCTGGGCGACCGAACCACGCCGGTCTCGGGCGGCGGCGCCGACCCGGGCGGCGACGACGGGATGGAGGCCGGGTTCGTGTGCCCCGCGCTCCCTCCGGGGTTCTCCGACACGCTCGGCCTCACCCGCCCGAACGGGACGTTCGTGGGCCCGAAGCTCGAGATCAGCGCCACCGAGCAGGAGTCGGAGGAGTGGTGGGACCCGTGGGCGACCTCGTGGAACGCGTCGATCGCGGCCACCACCGCCAAGGACGGGGTGCACTGGTCGGTCGCGACGCCGCCCGGCACCCACTCGATGGGGACCGAGACGTTCGACGGCGAGGCGTACGAGATGGTGCTGGAGGTCGACGCCTCCGCGTTCGGCCAGATCGTGGCCGCCGAGAAGGAGCACCTCGACGACTACCTGCAGGCGTACACCATCACGCTGCAGGCCGCCGCCGACGTGGTGAACGCGATGTCGGAGTCCGACTTCTTCGCCGCCACCGAGGCCGACGCGAAGGCCGACGCGCTCGAGGCGGTGAACAGCCGGCTCCACCCGAAGCTGCGGGTGGAGGACGCGTCCCTCGCGGAGCTGACCTGGCAGATCGCGAACGCCAACCTGATCCTCGGGACCCGCCGCGACGAGAACCACTGGCACAGCGCGAAGACGGTGCTCAAGAAGGGTGGGATCGACCTGAAGAAGCGCCGGATGACGTTCGTGATCGACTTCTCGGGCACCCAGATCGGCACCCACCCGTCGTCGGAGCACGTGACGCTGGACAACTTGCCCTGAGCTCGGCCAGGGCGAGGATGGAGGCGGACGGACTCGAACCGACGACCCCCTGCTTGCAAAGCAGGTGCTCTCCCAGCTGAGCTACGCCCCCGAGACCGATGGTCCGGGCCTACACCCTCCCGTGCCGACCAGGGGCTGGGGAGGGGAGTTGGCCTGGGCAGATTTGAACTGCCGACCTCACGCTTATCAGGCGTGCGCTCTAACCAACTGAGCTACAGGCCATCACCGATCGGAGGGATCCCCCCCGACGTGCGATGAGTAACGCTGCGGCCCCAGAGCTGTCGAGTGGGTCACGCCACTTCGCGGATCGAGTCGTCCTTCAGCCGCCCGAGCGCCTCGCGCTCGATCTGCCGCACCCGCTCGCGCGACAGGTTCAACCCTTCGCCCACCTCGGACAAGGTGCGGAACCGGTCGTCGTCGAGCCCGTACCGCCGGGCGAGCACGTGGCGGTGCCGCTCGGACAGCGATCCGAACGCGGCCTTCAGCCGCTCGAGCTCCTGCACCCGGATCGCCTCCTCTTCGGGCTGGACCGCCTCCTCGTCCTCCAGGAAGAAGTCGAGGCTGCGCTGGCGCGGGCCCTCCTCGACCGGCTCGTCGATCGACACGGTCTTGCCCTGCCCGAGGAGGAACCGGGCGCGCTTCTCGTCGATCCCGACCTCGCGCGCGAGATCGGCGATCGTGAACGCGGCGCCGGCGAGCTCGTACTCCTGGATCACCTTGCGCAGGTTGCGCGTCTGCTCGACCGCCCCGCCGGGCAGGCGCACCGGGCGCCCGTGGTGGTCGATCGCGCGGGTCATCTGCGCCCGCACCCACCACCGCGCGTAGGTGCTGAACCGGATCTCGCGCTCCGGGTCGAACCGCTTCGCCGCGCGGAGCAGCCCGATGTACCCCTCCTGCACCAGGTCGGCCTCGTCCATGAACGGGCCGGCGAGCTTGCGGGCCTCGCCGTGGGCGATGCGGCGGCCGGACATCGCGAGGTTCCACCGGAGCGCCTCGGCCTCCTCCCACGCCTCCTTCGCCTGGCGCGCCGACTCCCGGATCGACGGGTTCTGCTTCGACGCCGCCCACAACGTCTCGATCGCCTGCTCGAGCCGGCTGACCTCACCGGCCCGCGTGCGCTCGGCGCGTCGCGGGCGGGTACCCAGGATCTCGTCTGCAGCAGTGATCCCGCGGATCAACGCGAGTGCTCGCGTCTCTGCCGCGCGGATGTCCCGGCCGACCTGACGCTCCTGCTCGGCGGTCCATCGGCCGCGACGCTCGGTACGTTTGTCCGCCATCCAATCCTCCAGAACCTGGTTCGCCCACCGACGCTCGATCGGTGTACGCACCGACCCCTCGATCTGTTCAGCGTGGATCGTGCCTCAAACGATAGTCGTCACGACGCCCCATTCGGTTACAGTGATCCAATCCTTGCAGACAACTGATGACGTTTGAAGACCCCTGCGTCAGGCGCGTGGGTCGATCCGGTTTCGCTGCGCCATGTCCGGCCTCGAACGCCGAGCTGCCGAGGGCGCGGATCTTGTGTTCGTCCCCCGCTCCCCGCTCGGTCGAAGCGCCGATCGGCGCGGCCACCCTGGAGTCCTCGTGCAGCCAGTCCCCCAGAAGTACCAGGTGCTCGCCGTACTGCAGATCGTCGCCGGGATCTGCAACCTCACCTTCGGGTGGTTCTTCTCGTCGATGGTGATCTCGATGGTCGCGGGCACCTGCACCACCGTCCTCACCCTGGGCCTGTGCCCCATCGGGTTCTTCTGCGGGTTCCTGAGCTGGCTGATCGTGCCGATCGCGTTCGTCGAGATCGTGTTCGGGGTGCTGATGCTCGCCGCGCCCGACTCGGTGAAGGGGCTGGTCGGGTGGATGCCGTTCGCGCAGCTCCCGTCGTTGCTGCTCGGGGACTTCATCTCCCCGATCATCGGGATCGTCGGCCTGGTGCTCACCCGCGACGCCGAGGTCGCGGGGTTCATCGAGGGGATGTAGTCCCTGACAAGGAGCCTGTGGGGCGTAGGCCGCGCAGCGGCCTCGCCCCACGGCTCCTCCCCAGCCCGTGCCCGTGCCCGTGCCCG
>JBEBJC010000656.1:0-5046 GCA_040080105.1 Myxococcota bacterium | reverse complement strand
GTGGGACCCCGCCGGGTGGCTCGGGGCCGCCGGCGTGCGCGCCCGCCCCGCCCCGTCGGTGGAGCTCGCCCTCGACGCGCTCGGCCAGCCGGGCGGGTTCACCGCCCGCGCGGCGGTGGTGGTGGAGCTCGAGCTCGCGGGGGAGCGGTGAAGGTCACCACCCGGATCGCCGCGTCGTACGTGGTGGCGGCGGGCACCGTCGTCGCGACCTGCGCGCTCGTGGGCGTGGGCGCGGCGCTGTCGGCGGCGTACATCGAGCGGTCCGAGGCGACCCACCGTCAGGTCGAGGCCCTGCACGAGGTGCGCGCGCTGGCCGCGACCGAGTGGGTGCTCGTGCCGCGCGGCGACACCGGTCGGCAGCCCACCACCCGCGAGCAGCTCGACGAAGCGCTGCGGGTCGTCGAGTCCCGCACCCGCGCCGAGCTCGCGGTCGGCTCGGTGGACCAGGAGGAGGAGGCGGACGAGCTCGACGAGTACCTGCCCCGGATCCTGGAGCTCGGGGAGCAGATCCGCGCCGAGCACCATCGCGGGGAGGACCCGTCGGACGCCCTGGCCGAGCGGGACGAGCTGATCGCCGAGTGGCTGGACGAGGAGCGGGAGGAGCTGCAGGCGGCGGCCGAAGGGCTGCGCGCGCCGATGCGGCGGGGCGCCGTCGCCGCGGCGCTGCTCGGGCTCGCGGGCCTCGCCGCCCTCGGGGTGTTGTCCCACCAGACCGTGGGCTCGGTGCGACGCTCGTTGACCACCCTCGGGGACGGCGCGGCTCGGATCGGCAGCGGGGAGCTCGACCAGGCGATCGTGTTGCCCGGTCACGACGAGCTGTCGGACCTCGCCGACATCCTGAACCGGCTGATGGTCGACCTGCGCTCGTCCAGGAGCCGCGTGGACACGTTGTCCACCGAGCTCGTCGCGCAGAACGCGCGGCTGGCCGACGCGCTGGCGGAGGCGCAGGCCGCCACCGCCCACGCGAGGCGCGCCAACGCCGCCAAGGACCAGTTCCTCGCGAACATGAGCCACGAGCTGCGCACGCCCCTCAACGCGATCCTCGGCTACACCGAGCTGGTGGCGGAGGAGCTCGCTGCGCTCGACAGCCGCGCCGTCGAAGACTGCGAGCGGATCCTCACCGCTGGGCGGATGTTGTTGTCGCTGATCAACGACGTGCTCGACGTGGCGAAGATCAGCGCCGGGCGGGTGGAGCTGGCGCTCGAGCCGGTCGACGTTGGCCGGCTGGTCGTAGAGACGGTGGACGCGCTCCGCCCGCTCGCGGATCGCAACGGCAACGCGCTCCGGGTCGAGGTGGAGGGGACCGGGGTGCTGGTGACCGACCCGTACCGCCTGCGCCAGATCCTGGTGAACCTCACCGGCAACGCGTGCAAGTTCACCCGCTCCGGCGAGGTGAGGGTAGTCGTTCGGGCGGCGCCGGCCGGCGTGGAGCTCGAGGTGCGCGACACCGGCGTCGGCATCCCGCACGACAAGCTCGACGCGATCTTCGAGCCGTTCGTACAGGCCGACCCCACCACCACCCGCCGGTTCGGCGGCACCGGCCTCGGGCTCGCGATCGTCAAGCAGCTGATCGAGCTGATGGGCGGCCACATCGAGGTCGAGAGCCGGGTCGGGCTCGGCACGACCTTCACCGTGCACCTGCCGTCCGGCCAGCTCGGCGGCGGGCTCGCCGAGGTTCGGGTGTAGCCGCCTTGCCGCCCCCGCCCGCGCGCGTTCCTCTCGGTGGGCGGGGCGTGCGCCGCGTCGCAGGAGGGGCCATGGAGCGGTATCGGGCGGAGTTCCCGGTGACCCGGCGGTACAACTACCTGAACCACGCGGGGATGTGCCCGGTGCCCGATCGAGTGGTGCAGCGGATCACCGCCGCCGCGCAGGCGCAGGCCGAGCACGGCCTGGTCCGGATCGAGGCGTGGGAGCGCGAGGTGGAGGAGGTCCGCGCCGGAGCGGCCCGGCTGGTCGGGTGTGGCGCCGACGAGCTCACGTTCGTGCGGAACACCTCCCACGGGCTGTCGCTGGTGGCGGCGGGGATCGACTGGCGCGAAGGCGACGTCGTGCTGTGCGCCACCTCCGAGGAGTACCCGTCGAACGTGTACCCGTGGCAGCGCCTCGCGGCGCGCGGGGTCGAGCTGCGGACGGTGGACGCGCCTGGGGGCGTCGTTTCGGCCGAGGCGTTCGCGGCGGCCGGAGACGCGCGGACGCGGCTGGTGGTCGTGAGCAGCGTGCAGTACGCCTCCGGGCACCGGGTCGACCTGGAGGCGCTCGGCGCGGTGTGCCGGAAGCGCGGCTGGTGGCTGTGCGTCGACGCGATCCAGAGCCTCGGCGCGATCCCGTTCGACGCCCAGGCCGTCGGAGCCCACTTCGTGGCCGCCGACGCGCACAAGTGGATGCTCGGTCCGAGCGGGATCGGGGTGTTGTCGGTGTCGCGCGACGTGCCGCTCGACCCGGTGCTGGTGGGGTGGCGCAGCACGAAGGAGGCGACGAACTTCGACCAGGTGAAGCTCGATCTGCGCGACGACGCAGCCCGGTTCGAAGAGGGGAGCCTCGCCTACGTGACGATCGCCGGGCTCGGGGGCGCGCTCGAGCTGTCGGAGGAGGTCGGCGTCCCCGCGATCTGGGACCGCGTGCGGTGGTTGGGCGACCACCTGATCGGCGCGCTCGGGTCGGCCGGGCACCGGGTGACCTCGCCGGTCTCCGGGGCGGGTCGCTCGGCCTCGGTGGTGTTCGAGCCCGCGGGCGGAGACCCGGCGGGCCTGGTGGCTCGGCTCGCCGAGAGGGGGATCGTGGTGTCGTGTCGGCGCGGCCGGCTGCGGGCCTCGCCGCACTTCTACAACACGACGGGCGAGCTCGATCAGCTGGTGCAGGCGCTCCGATGAGCGAACAGGACCGGGTCCGGTGGGACGCGCGGTACGCCGACGAGCCGGCGGGTCGCCACGGCCCTGACCCCCGGCCGGTGGTGGTCCGCGCGTTCCCGTCGCTGCCGCGCGCCGGGTCGGTGCTCGATCTCGCGTGTGGCGAGGGTCAGTCGCTGCTGTGGTTGGCGGAGCGAGGGATGGTCGGGACCGGGCTCGACGTGAGCGGCGTGGCCCTCGCGCGCGCCGCCGCACGCGCGCAGGCCCTCGGGGTGGACGTGCAGTGGGGCCTGGTCGACCTCGACCGGTGGGACGCCGGCCAAGCGCAGTGGGACGTGGTGATGTTCCTGCGGTTCTTCGACCGTGCGCTGCTCCCGGAGATCCGTCGGGCGGTGCGCCCCGGCGGGTGGGTGCTGGCCGAGGTGCTGACCACCGGGCGGCACGCCGCGGGCCCGAACGAGCTGCTGCGGGCGTTCGTGGACTGGCACGTCGCCTGGTACGAGGAGGCCGATGGGATCGCGGCGCTGGCGGCCCAGCGCGGTCAGTGAGTCGCGGTCGGGTTCCACGCGTCGAGCGCGGCCAGGGGGCGCGCCAACAGTCGGCCCGGCGCCGCCTCCCCCTGAGGGAACACGCCGGCCACCGTGGCCATGAACGCCCGCGAGCCGCTGCGCCCGCGGCACACGAAGCCCACGTCGACCCCCGAGGTCCGCATCAGGTCGCACTCCGTCTCGTCGCCCCACGCCAGCGCGGCGGGGAGGTCGACCAGCACCAGCCCGTCCGCCCCGTCGACGAAGTTCCGGCCCACGCCGTACCCGAGGTAGATCCAGCTCACGTCGCCGTCCTTGGGCTCGACCACCGCGGAGTACTCCACCAGCAGCCGATCGTCGGAGTACTCGTACTCCAGTGTCCACTCGCCGGCGGGGGCGTGCTCGAGCCGCCACGTCTCCTTCGCCGGGTCGAGATCGCCCCGGAGCATCGCGAACGGCTGCACCGCGGCCGCGGTGAGCGCGACGGCCCGATCCGAGTCGACCAGCACCGGGTCCCGCGAACCACATCCCGCCAGCCACAGCCACACCATGGGGGGATCGTACGCTCAATACGACGGCAGGTACACACCTTCGAGCGTGATCGCGACCTCGCCCACCACCTCGTTGCCGCACACGTCGCTGCCGGTCACCCGCAGCACCAGCTCCTGGTCGTACGCCGCTCGGTCGAGGTCCGACACCACGAACGATCCGAGGGCCAGCGTCGCCTGGTCCGGCTCGCCGTCCATCGCGAAGTAGTTCCAACCCTGGGACGCGTACACCACGCCGTCGTCGGCGCCGATCGCCTCGGCGAGGAACGTCGGGACCTCCTTGTCCGAGAACAGCAGCGGACCCCGGTTCCCGGGCGCGAGGCCGCGGGTCGACACCGCGAGCCACACGTGCTGCCCACCTTGGCTCCCCGACACCACCTGGACCGATTCACCCTCCTCGAGCGCGCGCTCGAACGTGTCCTCGCCCCACCCCACCACCAGCTCCGGCTCGTCGACCCGCGCCGCCTGCTCACAGTCCGTCAGCTCGTCACAGCCGCCCCACACCAGCGCCCACGTCCCGGTCCACATCGCTCGGCCTCCGCGTCTGCCCGGAGTGCATCCGACGTGCCAGCCACCCGAGCCAGGTCGGGACACGATCGGTGGGTCGCCGATCCGCCGATCCGCGACAGGGGTGTCACGGCGCGCGCGAGGTGTCCGATCGGCGCGACACCGCGAGCTCGAACCGCAGCGGCAGATGATCGGACGCGTCGGTCACCCCGGTGAGCACCGCGCTGTCGAGCACCTCGACCTCGGGGGACACGAGCAGGTGGTCGATCGCCCGATCGGCGGTGTCGCTGCCGAACGGCAGCCAGGTGCGCCAGCGCTCGGGGGCGTCCGCGTGCGCCTCGAGCGGGATCGCGGACCGGTGGAACAGGGGGCGGAGCGGCGCGTCGTCCTCGTACATCCCGGCGGCCTCGGCCCCCAGGCGCGACGGGTCGTCCCCGGGGGGCAGCGCGTTGAAGTCGCCGCCGACCAGGAGCGGCACTCCGTCTCGCTCGGCGGCGGCGATCCGCTCGGCCACCCCGGCCACCTGGCGCGCGAGTGTCCCGTCGCCGTAGCTGAACGCCGACAGGTGGGCGTCGCACACCCGCATCGTGCGGCCATCCTCGAGCGGCACGTCGAGCT
>JBEBJC010000655.1:0-5048 GCA_040080105.1 Myxococcota bacterium | reverse complement strand
CCGTAGCGCCCCCAGGGGAGGACGAAGAGGAGCCCACCTCTCCCGCCAAGCGGCCGATCGCGCCCAAGCCCGCCGGCGTGGTGCAGCTCGGCGACCGGAGCTGGACGGTGACCCGGAAGCTGGTCACCCAATGGCAGGACGACCCGTACGCGCTCGGGAACGTGCGGGAGAACGGGGAGGGCTGGGAGCTGGTCGGCACCCGGCAGCGGACGGCCTACCACCTCGGCATGCGCAACGGCGACATCCTGCTCGAGGTCAACGGCCACCGGCTGAACTCGATGGTGAACCTGGTCGCCGCCTATGCCGCGTGTAGGAACGACACCCGGTTCGACGTGGTGTTCCTGCGCAAGGGCAAGCGCCTGACCCACCACTACGAGATCAAGGGCTGAGCGTCAGCCCGAGGCCGACCACCACCGCCACCGCGACCAGCCCGGCCACGAACAGCGCCACGGTCATCGCGAGCGCGAGCGCCCACCCGAGCCACGGCCTCGACGGGGCGACGCGGGCCGCGGGCGCAGGTGGCGGTTCGACCGGGACCAGGGTGACCGAGCGGGTCCCCAACGCGGACACCAGCGTGGTGGGGAGGATCGGGGACCCGAGCGCCGGCAGGAACGACTCGGCCTGGGCGACCCCGAGCGCGGCGCGCATCGCGCGGCAGTCCTGGAACCGGGCCGCCGGGTCCACTTGAAGCGCCCCCCGGAGGGTCTCCCGCACCCTCGGCGGGACCCCGGTCGGCTCGACGTACCGACCCGCCGTGACCGCTGCCATCACCTCGAGCATCGTGGGTTGATCGAACGCCTTGCGCCCGGTGTACAGCTCGTACAACAACGTGCCGAGCGCCCAGATGTCCGCCCGGTGGTCGACGCGCTTCGCGTCGCGGATCTGCTCGGGGGCCACGTATCGGGGAGACCCGAGGGTGAGGCCGGTGTGGGTCTGGCCGGGCACCGCCGGCTGCTTCGCCAGCCCGAAGTCGGTGATCATCGCGTGAGGCCCGTCCGCGCGCTCTTCGATCAGCACGTTCGCAGGCTTCAGGTCGCGGTGCACCAGGCCTCGACCGTGCGCGAACGCCACCGCGTCCAAGATCTGGCCGGCGATCCTGTCCCGCTGCGTGCCGGTGGCCGCCGGGTTCAGCGACAGCCAGTCGTCGAGCGGCAGCCCGTGGACGTAGTCCATCAGCAACGCCGGGCACGACCGACCGGCGTCGGTCACGCTGATCAGCTCCCTGCCGCGCACGATGTTCGGGTGGTCCAGGCCGATCTGGATCTCGGCCTCGTGCCGGAACCGGCCGCGCGCCTCCTCTCCCCCGTGCGCGAGCACCTTCAGCGCGAACACCCGGCTCGCGTCGACGACCCGGTACACCATCCCCACCGAGCCCTCGCCGAGGAACCCGTCCACCACGTACAACCCAACGGGGGTCCCCGGGTCGAGCATCCCCTACCCCGGGCCGTTGTTCGAGACCTCGACGGTGCCGCCGATCTGCTCCAGCCCGATCTGCTCGACCAGGGCGCTCGCGATCGACGTCGGCAGCGACGGGTTGTCCCGCACCAGCAGGTCGCCGCCGACCCAGGTGAGGCCGGCGAGCGCCGCGATGTCGTCGAGCGCGTCGTTCGACTCGATCACCAGGTCCCCCTCGACCCGGGTGAGCCCGCCCAGACCGTCGACCGACTCCAGACCCCGGTTCGACCGCACCGTGAGGTCGCCGCTCACCACCGTGACCGCCTCGAGCCCCACCAGCTCCTCGATCGCGAAGTCGTTGGTCACGGTGAGGTCGCCGACCTCGGCGAGGACGGGGAACGCCGGGAGCGCCGACAACCGGAACAGGTCGTCGAGCAGCAGCTGGTCGAGCGCGGACAGCGCCGGGAACCGCTCCGCGGTGGTCAGCGCGTCGAGGTTCACCAGCTGCACCGCGGACGCGGTCTCGAGCACGGTGAACTTGGGGACGGTGGTGAGCCCGCCGTTCTCTGCGATCCGCAGCAGCCCGACCGACACCAACGCGCCGAACCCGTCGACCACGCCGAGGGTGGCGGCGTCCTCGATCACCAGGTCACCGCCGATCGAGGCGAGTGAGTCGAAGCCGGTCACCGACACCAGGTCGGGCTGCGCCGCGATCACCAGGTCACCGCCGACCGAGGTGAGCGCGCCGAACCCGTCGATCACCGACAGCTGATCGTCGCCGACGAACCGGAGGTCGCCCCCCACCGAGGCCACCGCGTCGAGCCCGTTGACCGTCGACAACATCGGCAGGCCCTCGAGCCGGAGGTCTCCCTCGACCGCGCCGAGCCCCGCGAGCCCGTCGACCACCTCGAGCCGGGGGTTGTCGACCACCACCAGCGCCGTCGCCGAGGTCAGCGCACCGAACGTGATCGACGCGAGGTTCGCCCCCCCGCTCACCTCGATCTCCCCAGTGGACCCGAGCGAGGGCAGCTCGAGCGACGGCACCGACGAGCCGCGCACGGTCAGGTTCGACGTCGACGCGAGCGCGCCCAGGTCGATCACCGACAGCTGGGTGTTCCCCACGAGGGTGATCGCCCCCCCGACCGACTGCAGCGACGGCAGCGCGACGGTGGACAGCCCGACCTGGTCGGTCGCGGAGATCCCGCCCCCGACCGTCGTGAGGTAGGGCAACGACAGATCGCGCGAGGTGCCGTCGATCACGATCTGGCCGCCGATCGCGCACAGGCACTCGACGCCTTCGGGATCCTCGTCGACGATCAGGTCGCCCTCGATGGCGTTGAACGACAAGCACAGGTTCGCCGCCTCGGACACCACCCAGTCCCCGGACCCGGTCTGCAGCGGGTCACACGGCTCGCGCTCGGGCGGGTCCACCCCAGTGGGGATCGTCGGCTCGACCCCGGTGCCCGTCGGGTTCGGGGCGGGTTCGCCGGTGCAGCCGACCCACGCGACGACGAACCACGACACCGCCACCTCCGGACGACCGACGATACCCGGAACGCGCGCGCGACACCAGCGAGGTCGATCAGCGCTCGGACTTCGCGGTCAGCGAGACCCGCTTTCGGTCTCGGTCGACCGCCAACACCCGCACGCGCAGCCGTTGGCCCGGGGCGACGACCTCGTGCGGCGAGCGGACGAACCGATCGGACAGCTCGGACACGTGCACGAGGCCGTCCTGGTGTACGCCCACGTCCACGAACGCACCGAACGCGGTGACGTTGGTCACCACGCCCTCGAGCTCCATCCCGACCTCGAGGTCGTCGAGGGTGGACACGTCGTCGCGGAACCGCGGGGGCTCGAACTCGCTCCGCGGGTCCCGCCCCGGGCGCGCCAGCTCGGACGCGATGTCGTCGAGCGTCGCCGCCCCGACCTGGTCGTCGGCGTACCGCGACAGCGGGATCCGGCGCACCGCCTCCGCGTCGCCCACCAGCGCCGACACCGTGAGCCCGAGATCGGCGGCCATCCGCCCGACCAGCGCGTACCGCTCCGGGTGCACCGCGGAGGCGTCCAGCGGCTCCGCGCCGCGCACCCGCAGGAACCCCGCGCATTGCTCGAACGTGCGCGGCCCCACCCCGGCGACCTTCAGCAGCGCGCGCCGGCTGCCGAACGCGCCGTTGTGCTCGCGGTGGGCCTGGATCGCCGCGGCGAGCTTCGGGCCGATCCCGGCCACGTACCCGAGCAGGGCGGCGCTCGCGGTGTCGAGATCGACCCCCACCCGGTTCACGCAGCTCTCGACCACGTCGTGTAGCCGGCGCGCGAGCGCCGCCTCGTCCACGTCGTGTTGGTACTGCCCCACGCCGAGCGACTGTGGGGGCACCTTCACCAGCTCCGCCAGCGGGTCCTGCAGCCGCCGCGCGATGTGGACCGCGCTCCTCACGGTGAGGTCGACCTCCGGCAGCTCCGCTCGCGCGAGGTCGGACGCCGAGTACACGCTGGCGCCGGCCTCGGACACCGACACCACCAACACGTCGACCCCCGCGTCCGCCGCCGCGAGCCGGGCGGCCGCCAGCGCCTCGCGGCCTCCGGTCCCGTTCCCGACCGCGATCGCGTCGGGGGGCGACCGCGACAGCCACTCGGCCAGCCCGGCCCTCGACCCGGTCACCAGCGGCAGCACCCGGTGCTCGACCAGCGCGCCGGTCGGCGCGACCCACGCGCACTTGCACCCGGTGCGCAGCCCGGGGTCGATGCCCAACACCGAGCGCGCGCCGAGCGGGGGTGCGAGCAGCAGCGCCTCGAGGTTCCGCGCGAACACGTCGAGCGCGTCGACCTCGGCGCGGGTGGCCCGCTCGGCCCGCACCGCGCGCTCCGCCGCCGGCAACAGCAGCCGGTCCACCGCGTCGCGGGCGGCCGCGCGGAGCTCGGCGACGAACGGCGAGCGGGGGCGCGACTCGACCCGGCGCAGCACGTTCTCGGTCGCGCGGTCCGCGTCGAGCCGGACCCGCACCGTGAGCACTTCCTCGGCCTCTCCGCGGCACATCGCGAGGTACCGGTGGGACGGCGCGGAGGCGATCGGCTCCCGGTGGTCGGCGTAGTCGCGGAACTGGGCCGGGTCGGTGACCCCCTTGCGGAGCGCGCTGGTCAGCACGCCGTGCCGGCGCATCCCCTCGCGCATCGCGCCCGCGATCTCCGGGTTCGACGCCAGCGTCTCCGCAACGATGTCGCGCGCCCCCGCGAGGGCCTCGTCTGCGCTGGCCACGCCGTCGCGCACGAACCCGCGGGCCACCTCCGCCGGGTCCCCGGACGCCGGCAACGCGAGGATCCGGTCCGCCAGCGGCTGCAGCCCGCGCTCGCGGGCCTGGTCCGCCCGGGTCGCCCGCCGCCGCTTGAACGGCGCCCACAGATCGTCGAGCTCCGCGCGCGAGGTGCAGGCCTCGAGGCGCCGATCGAGGTCCTCGTCCCACTTCCCGAGCTCGCGCAGCCGCGCGACGATCGTGGCGCGGCGCTGGTCCAGGTCCGCGAACCGCTCGCTCTGCTCCGCGATCGCGCGGAGCTGGACCTCGTCGAGACCGCCGGTCCGCTCCTTGCGGTACCGGGCGACGAACGGCACGGTGGCCCCGTCCTCGAACAGCGCGAGCGCAGCCCGGACGGGCTCGGGA
>JBEBJC010000654.1:0-5052 GCA_040080105.1 Myxococcota bacterium | reverse complement strand
GCACCACCGTGCGCGACCACGCCTCACCGAGCCCGCGCCGCAGGCCGTCGATCGTCTCCGCGAGCTCGGGCAGCCGCGCCGCCAACGTGCGCTCCTGCGCGGTGTGGGTGTCGAACCCGCCCTGGTCGACCACCACGACCGCCGGCCCCCCGTCCGCCGCGAGCACCCGCCCGAGCCGCTCGGCCCCCGACAGCTCCGGCGCCACCTCGCGGAACGTCGCCGCGGTCGCCAGTCCTCGCTCGAGCGCGCGCCCGAACAGCGGGTCGGCGCCCGTGACCGCGCGGATCGACGCGAGCAGCGCCGGATCGGTCCGCGGGAGGCGATCGGCGTCGATCGAGCTCGCGTCGGACGGGCCGCGGAGCACCAGCGGGAGCCCCGCGCCGAGCGCCAGCCCCGCGCCGTCGCCGCGGGCCGCGAGCGCCCGGTTCAGCCACCCGGTGGACGCGCCGAGCGGGCGCTCGGTGCCGTTCTCGAGCACGTCTTGGGCGTCGAAGTGCGACCGATCGCGGTACGGGACCGCGGTCGCGTGCACCAGCACCAGCTCGCGCGCCGCCCACCGGTCCGCCAGCGACGCGAGCCCCGGGTGGAGCGCGAACGTACCGTCGAGGGGGATCGCGCCGGGGATCGGCGCCCGCAGCGAGGCCAGCGCCGGGTCGCCCACCGGGGGCGCCGCCGCGAGGCCGTCGAGCCCGCCGCGCAGCACCAACAGCACCAGCCGCCGGTCGGTGCGGGCGGAGGCGAACGACACCCGCGGCGCCACCGCGCCGGCGGCGGCGGCGGCCAGGAACGTACGTCGGTTCATCGCGCTCACCTCCGGTGGAACTCGGGCGACATCAGGCCGATCGTGAGCGCCGACGACGCGCGCGGGGCGGCGGCGACCGCGGCGCGGGTGGTCGGGGTGAGGGCCGGGCCGAGCACGTCGTCGAGCAGGGCCGCCACGTCGCGCGGGGGGAGGCGCCGGCCCACCTCGTCGGCCCACGCGAGCCGCGCGAGCATCCCTCCGGGGGTGACCCAGTCGACCGCCCGGTCCGACCACCCCTGCGGCGACGGCGCGTCGTACGGCAGCTGCCCGAGCCGCTTCACGCTCTTCAGCAGGTCGTCGCCGCTCTGCGCCACCTCCATCCCGAGCGCGCGCGCGGCCGAGACCACCAGCTCCCACGGGGTCTTCACCTTGGTCGCCGGCACCCACGCGGCGTCGAGCCCCACCACCGCCCGGTGCAGCGCCGGCAGTGAGCCGCCGGTGTCGAGGAACACCCGCTCCAGCGCGGCCACCGCGTCGGGCGGCGGGTCGTCGGCCACGAAGTGGCGCGCGAGGCGGGTCGCCACGTGGCGCGCGGTCGACGGGTGGGTCGCCAACATCGCGATCGCCGCCTCGGCGTCGTCGAACGAGCGCCCGAGCACCGTCTGGGGGCCCGGCTGGTGCCGGCTCGGGTCGAACACGAACCCGCCGGTCGGCGTCGACATCGTCACCAGCGGGGCCGGCTTGGGGATGGCGAGCACGTCGACCGTCCACCCGGTGAGCAGGCGGGCGAGCGCCTCCACGTCGGCCTGTCCGTAGCCGCCGCTCACCCCGAGCGTGTGCAGCTCGAGCAGCTCGCGCGCGTAGTTCTCGTTCAGGCCCCGCCCCTTGCGCATCCCGGCCGAGGACTCGGGGCCCACCGACTTCGCGTTGTCGAGGTACGCGAGCATCGCCGGCGAGCGCGCGCTCGCGAGCACCAGGTCGCCGAAGGTGCGGTCGAGGTTCGGGCGGATCACCTCGCGCTCGTACGCCGACGCGAGCGGCGCCACCTCCTTGCGCCCGATCGACACGGTGAGGTGGTTCGCCCAGAACGCGACCAGCCGCTCGACGTACGGGGTGGCCGAGGTGGCCGCGACCACCAGGTGGGTCGCCTGCTCGTCGGCGAACTGGTCGCGCTGCGCCTTGCGCGCGTCGGACCGCGGCACGTCCTCGGCGCGCATCCGGGCGAGCTCGACCACCCGGTCGGCCGACCCGGCGAGCCCCGCCAACCGGGCGCCCGCCGACGGATCGGGGTGGGCGAGCTGGCCGAGCACCCACTCGCGCGGGCCCCGCGCCCGGGCGATCGCCAGGTCTCCCGGGCGGGCGCCGAGCCCGAACCGGGTGGTGGCCACGTACGCGTCCAACGGCCCTCCCGTGGACGGGTAACTCAGCCGGACCCCCCACGGTTCGCGCGTGACCGGAGTTGACCGGTCAGTCGACCACGATGTGCTGCGTCTCGTAGGTGCCGCCGAACACCTTCAGCGGCAGGCAGGTCTCCGCCTCGAGCAGGTCGATCACCGCCTGGGTCGAGCCCCCGCCGATGTCGAACGGCCACCAGAACGCCCCGACCGGGAACGACTCGCCGGTGGGGGTGATGCACCAGCCGCCGTCGCCGTCGGCGCAGATCGTGTGGATCTCGACCGGGATCCCCGCCGGCGCCCCTACCACCGTCTGGGGGTGCATCGCGTACACCACGACTTTGGTGATGTCCGACGCGGGCCCGGGCACGAGCGTCCAGTCGGTCGGCTCGTACGCGATCAGCGCGAGCTCGGTCGGGCCGGGGCGGTCGAACTCGACCAGGATCGCGCCGGTCGACCCGTTGCCGTTCGGCACCGGTTGCCACACCCCCCCGATCTCTTGCCAGTCCCACCCACCCACGCCGCCCGAGGCGTAGGTACCGAGGACCACGAGCTCGGTCCCCGCGGTGGCGTCGGACAGGAAGGTGCTCTGCACGCCTCCGGCCCCCCCCATGTCGATCGGGGCGGCCGGCGCCGGCACGTCGGCGTCGGACGGGCACGCACCGCCGCCGGCCGCGCTCGACGACCAGGCCGAGAACCCGGCGGGAGGATCGAACGCGAACGGCTGCGACCCGTAGTTGAACGTCATCTCGCACCCGGCCATCGAGACGCCGCCGGCGCGGAACGCCCCGACCCCCGGGTCGAGCGACAGGTCCGCCTCGGCGACCAGCGCGCCGCCGACGTAGAACCCGACGTGCCCGGCGTCCAGGTCGGCCGCCACCCCGTACATCCCCAGGCCGCCGGGGGTGTACCCCGCGCTGGACCACAGGTCGGACGACCACGAGTTCCGCCCCACCTCGGACGGCAGGGCCCCGATCCCGACCTCGGACCAGCCGGAATCGTACTGGATCATCTCCACCTCGAAATACCACTTGCCGCCGACGTGCGCCTGTGCGGTCTCCGGGAACTCGTGCACTGCCGGGTCGGTGTGGGTCACCGGGTCCCCTGCGCAGTTCGCCAGGGCGAGCCCGGCGCCGGCCGGCAGGCTCGCCGGCAACGCGAGCGGGGCCGGCAGTGGCGGGAGCAGGTCTCGCCAACTGTCGCCACACTCGGCGGCGGTGTCCACCGGCGCGCCGGTGTCGAGCGGGTCGGTATCGGTGGTGTCGGCCGTCCCGGTGTCCACCCCTTCGGTGTCCACCTGTTCGGTGTCCACGTGTTCGGTGTCCACCTGTTCGGTGTCCGCTCCGACGTCGGTCTCGGACGGAACGGTGTCCCCTAGCGTCGTGGCAGGGGTGTCCGTGTCGGTGTTCTTCAACGTGATCTCGCTGATGCACCCGGTCGTTGCCACCGCCGCCCAGATCCACTGTCGCATCCACACCTCCGAAACAGGTGTGTCGGGCACCCGAGATTCGGTTCGCTCGGGTCACGCGATGGCGTCGATCCACCAGGACGCGGCGGTGAAGGTCACCAGGCCGTCCTGCAGGAACGGGTCGAACGCCGGCCGCACCGCGTCGACCACCCGCACGCTGCGGTACTACGAGGAGCGCGGCCTGATCGTGTCGGTCGGCCGGCGCGGCTTGCAGCGCCTGTTCGAGCCCCGCGTGCTCGAGCAGCTCGCGCTGATCGCGCTCGGCCAGCAAGCCGGCTTCTCCCTCGACGAGATCGCTGGGATGTTCGGCCCCGACGGAGAGCCGCAGCTCGATCGTCAGGTATTGGCCGCGAAGGCCGACGAGCTCGACGCGGCGATCGGGCGGCTCACCGCCCTGCGCGACGGCCTGCGCCACGCGGCGGCGTGCTCAGCGCCGAGCCACCGGGAGTGCCCGACGTTCCGAGGCTTGCTGCGCGAGGCGACCGGGCGACCGCGTCCCCGGCGTCGGGTGCCGCGGTGAGCCGCCCCCCTCAGGCCGCGCCGCTCGCCAGCGCGCGCTCGATGATCCTGCGCGCCTGCAGGTCGCCGATCCCGAACCCGCTGGCGAGCACGAGCAGCGCGAACTCCTCGTCGGCGTTGATTCGCCCCTCCTCCGACACCGCGATCAGGGCGCCCATCCCGAGCACCCGCTCACACAGGTTTTCGGCGACGAGCTCGTCCCGCAGGACGGCCAGCTCGTCGATCACGTCGTGTTCGTCGGCGGTGGCGATCAGCGCCGCGCGCTCGAACGCCCGGGTGGTCACCTCCTCGAGCTCGCGACGGTCGAGCTCGCGGGCCCACAGGGTCGACGCCACCAGCGCGAACATCTCGTCCTGCTCGTCTGCGCTGAACCGGCCGTCGGCGAGGCCCACGAACGCGAGCGCGGACACCGCGGCCTCGAACTGAGTGCCGGTGATCGAGTCCTCGCCGTCGCCGGCGAACAACACGTCGAACAAACCCATCGGTTCCTCCCGGGCGACCGGCTATCCACCCGCGCCGCGCCGCCGCGCCACGCGGTACGACCCGAGACCGCGCGAGACGGCGGCCCAGCCCCGTTCACGCGCGATTCACCTCCGGTCTGTCCCCGAGCCACGCCCGCAGGGCATGCTGCCGCGGTGAGGATCGCGTGAACGAACTGTGTTCGCTCGTCGGGGTGCTGGCCGCCGGCGTGCTCCTGCCAGTCGTCGGCGTGGGCGCGCTGACGGTCGCGGGGCTGTCGCGCCGCATCGCGATGCTCGAGGCCCGGCTGGACGTGATGGAGGCGGTCCGGTCCGGGGCGCTGCCGGCGTCGAAACGGGCAGAACCGACCAGGGCAGAACCGACCAGCGCCGAACCGTCCCAGGCCGACCCGACCCGCGTCGAACCGACCCGGGCCGAGCCGGAGGCGCGCCCGGAGGACCCGGTCGACG
>JBEBJC010000653.1:0-5071 GCA_040080105.1 Myxococcota bacterium | reverse complement strand
GGCTGCGGCGGCCCAGCCCGAGTAGCTGTTGAGCATCGACACCACCACCGGCATGTCGGCGCCGCCGATGGCCATCACCATGTGAATGCCGAGGAAGCCAGCCACGAGCGCGGTCCAGAGCAGCGGGCCGAGCGACGGCGACAACGTCTACGAGGGCGACTTCGAGTACGTCGAGCGCGCTCCCGTCGCTGGTGACCTCGTCCTCCAACCAGCAGCGTGCGCGCGAGCTCGAGATCCACGGGATCAACGGCTGCCGGGTGACTTCGAGTACGTCAAACTCCCGTCGTGAGCTCGCTCTCGACCGGCGTTGACGACATCGGCCGCGGCTTCCGGTTCCTCAACCAGCATCCGCGGCTGTGGGGTTGGGTGATCGCGCCTGCGATCGTCACGCTCCTGATCCTCATCGCCTTGGTCGCCGGCGTCTCGCACCTCGTCGATCCCGTCGTCGACTGGGCGACCGGCTGGCTGCCGGGCTTCCTGCGCGGCCTCGCGAGCGCCGCGGTCACCCGGCGCGACGACATGGTCCGGTGCATCCGGTCGTTCGAGCAGCGCGGCGGCGAGGTGCCCGACGGGCGGTTCACGATCAAGGTCACCGTGAGCCCCGGAGACGGCGCGGGCGTCGTGTCGACCGAGGTCGTCAACGGTTCGGACGACGTGACGCTGGGCGATTGCCTGCAGCTGACGATGGAAGACGTGAAGTTCGCCTCGCCCGAGCACGACTTCTCGATGATGTGGCCGATCCCGTTGCCGAGCGGAGACCCGTGAACTGCGGTTGACGCCCGGCGATCGGCGGGGCACCTTGCGGCTCCGTCGCGGAGGTGTCGAGATGGTGACGTTCACCCTCGGGTTGCTCGGCTGCACGCCCGAACCGCTCGACGACTCGCTGTACCCCGACCCGGTGGTGTCGGTGTCGCTGTTCGACCCGCCCGCGGGCGCGATGGTCCACCCAGGGGCCGTCACCGTCCGCGGAGAGGTGAAGGGGCTCACCGACCTTCGCCTCGACGGCGTCCTGGTCGAGGTCGACGGCAACCTGTGGCAGACCGAGGTCGAGCTGCCGCGCGGGATCACCACGTTCGAGGTCGGCGGGCTCGACGCCACCGGCCACCGGGTGTTCTTGCGCCAGAGCGTGCTCGCCGGAGACTACGGCGACCCCGGCGCCGACGTGCCCGGAGCGGTCGGCGTGCGGCTGAACATGGGCGCGCTGAACGCGACCAGTGACCTGGTCGCCGGGCTGGTCGACCCGGCGCAGGTCCAGGGGCTGTTGCCGTCGCTGAACCCGGTGTACTCCGACAGCTACGGCGTGTTCGGGATCGACGCGGTCGAGGTCGCGGCCGACCTGCAATCGGTGTGGTTCTCGCCGCTCGAGCTCACGCTCGACCCGGGCGCCGGCGCGGTCGACGTCGAGGTGCGGCTGCCCGACCTCGAGGTGGTGGTCCCGGTGTACGGCCAGGCGATCGGCATCGACTTCGACACCGAGCTGTCGTTGACCGCCGACGCGGCGGTGGTGCGCGGGTTCCTCGAGCTCGGCGCCGCCAACGGCAAGCTCACCGCGAACCTGGTCGCGCCGACGGTCGAGCTGCAGGGGTTCGTGTTCGACACCACCGCGCTGCCCGGGTCGATCGAGGACGCGCTGCTGTCGGGCACGATCCGGACCGTGGTCGAGGACCTGCTCACCGAGCAGGTGTCGGCGATGGTCCCGTCCCTGCTCGACGACCAGCTGTCGACGCTGGCGATCGCGTTCGACACCGAGCTGCTGGGCAAGCAGCTGTCGCTCGAGGCGGGGTTCGCCGACGTGTGGATCGACCGCGACGGGATCGAGCTCGCGGCCGACGTGTCGCTCGGGGTCGAGGGCCCGTGGGTGAAGAACACCGAGGGCTGGCTGCGGGCGCCCGGGGCCGACGTGGGGCCCGACACCGGTCCGGACCTCGCGGTCGGGCTGTCCGACGAGCTGGTGAACCGCCTGCTGCACGACCTGTGGCGGGTCGGGCTGCTCGACCTGAACCTGTCCTCGGCCGACGGGTCACTCGATCCGCTGCTGCTCGCGCCGCTCGGAGCGAAGTCCGAGGGCAGCCTGGTCACCGACGCCGACCTGCCCCCGATCCTGATCCAATCGGGCGACGAGGCGGTGCTGCAGCTCGGCGAGTTCAACGTGACGGTCGACACGCCGGGCGGAGCGAACGGCGAGCACCTCGAGGTCACGGTGTCGGGCCAGATCCCGGTCGACCTCGAGATCGTCGACAGCGCGCTCACGCTCGCGCTCGGCACCCCGGCGCTCCAGTTCATGGTGCGCGACAACGACTGGGGCGGCAGCGACGAGACGCTCACCTCGGTGCTCGAATCGCGGCTCCCGGTCGCGTCGATGTTGGCGCTGGTCGGCGACCTCGAGATCCCGCTGCCCGAGATCTACGGCCTCACCCTGCCCGACGCCCGGGTCGATCGCGACGACGCCGGGCTCGTGACCACGATCGACTTGAACCTGTAGGGCGCTACGGGATCGCGACGTTCGCGAGCACGCGGCCCTCGGCCGACCGGAGCAGGAGCTTGTTCACTTCGCCCACCGGCTCCACGTGCAGCTCCACGTGGTACGCGCCGAAGCACCGGCTGACCCCCTGGGGCCGCACCACCGTGACCTCGAGCACCTCCCCCAGCGGGGTCACGGTGAACGACGGCGGCGGCGCGCAGTAGTGCACCAGGTCCTCGATCACCACGTCGATCCGCGGGCCGGAGCCCATCACCACCACCTCGGTCGCGTGAGACGGCGCGCCCTCCTTCACCATCCGGTGCGCGTCGACCACGACCACCGGCGGACCCGCGGGCGCCGGCGACGACCCGCACGCGACCCACAACGCTGCGAACATCTGTCCCTCCTGCGCCGGTGAACGTGGGGTCCGCCCGCCGCTGACGCCGGGACGGTACCCGAACCGTCCCGGTTCGTCACCCGCGGTCTACGGGAGCTCGCCGAGCCCGATCGCCGGGTCCTCGAACGTGCGGATGTCGCCGTACAGGTGGCAGCCGCCCTGGGTGCACGACCCGTCGCTCACCACCGGCTGCAGCCCGTTGTGGTACACGAGCACCGGCTCGACGAAGATCCCGGCGTGGCACGCCTCGGTGCACTGGTACACCGGCGAGCCGGCCTCGTCGTGGCAGTCGGTGCACGCGACCACCCACGCGCCCGGCGGCATCGCCACCTGGCCGTCGGCCGGGCCGGTCTGGGTCCCGTGCGGCATCTTCACCAGGCCGTGGTCGCTGGTGGTGGTCCAGTCGACCAACGTGCGGGCGTAGACCCGGTGGCACGCGTTGCAGTCCCACCCCACCAGCGCGTCGGCCGGGATCAGCAGCGGGTCCTCGCTGTAGTGGCCGACCGGTCGGTCGGCCTGGGTCAGGGTGTCGTGGCAGCCCGCACACGAGTCGCGCGACCCGGTCTGGGGCACGATGTCGTCGTTGCTCGGGTCGGGGGAGCCGTGGCAGCTCTCACACGGCAGCGCGTGTACGTCCTCGAGCGGCAGGAAGTCGTGCACCAGGCCGTACTCGTCCCACCCGAAGTGGGTGTCGGAGTGGCACCCCTCCCCCGCGCACCCCTGGGGGTAGTAGTGACCGGGTTGCTGCTCCTTCCGGTCTTCCTCGTGGCACGACACGCAGTTGGTGTCCCAGGTGAAGTACCCGTAGGGGGGAGGGCCGTGGCACTCCTCGCAGGTCAGGTCCATGTGGGCGCCCGGCAGCACGAACGACGCCACCGCGTGATCCGGCTCGACGTACGGATCGCCACACGCCGAGGTGATGGCCACCACCGCCGCGGGCACCGCGAGCCACCCGATGCCGCAGGGAGGAGTCCGAGGACCAAGAGTTGCCGTTCGCTTCACCGAGACTCCCTTCCCCCGCCGCTCCCCATCTTACTCCGGAACGCTACCTCGGTACCACCCGGTCGAGGAACGCCAGGTACGCCGACCGCATCCGCGGGTCCGACACCGGCAGGCAGCTCTGGTGATCGAACCCCGAGGTCTCGTGGTACTCGACCTCGGCGATGATCGGCAGCAGCTGCTTGGCCGACGCCGCCAGCGGGATCACCTGGTCGTCGCTCGAGTGGAGCACCAACACCGGGACGCCGAGGCGGGGCGCGCGGTCGACGGTCTCGAACCGGTTCCGCAGCAGCCACCCGACCGGGTACACCGGCGCGATCCGGCGCGCGAGGGCGGTCACGCTCACGAAGGTGGACTCGAGCACCAGCGCGGCCGGGTTCGCGTCCCCGTCGACCAGGATCGCGGCCACCCCGCCGCCCAGGCTGCGCCCGTGCACCACGACGCGCTCCGCGGGGTACCGCTCGACCGCCCACGCCCACAGCGCGGCCGCGTCGCGGGCCATGCCGTCCTCGGACGGCGCGACCGGGTCGGAGCCCGGGTACCCGCGGTACGCGACGGTCGCCACGTCCCACCCGGCCCGCAACAACACGCGGTACAGCGGCGCGTAGTCCGCGACGGTCTCGCCGTTGCCGTGGAAGAACAGCACCACCCGGCCGTGGTCGCCGCGCAACCACCACCCGTACAGCCCGACCCCGTCGTCGGCGCGCAGCGTGATCGGCTCTGCGCCGACCTCCCCCGCGGCGGCGTCGAGCGCGTCTCGGCCGATGCCGCCGGGCGCCGGGAACAGCAGGCGATCCTGCATCACGTACAGGAACACGCCCACAGCGAGCCACGCGCCGAGCGCCACCACCCCGAGCGCCAGCGCTGTCCGGCCGAGCCACCGTACCACGGTGCGGGACTAACCCGACCGCAGCGTCACGGGTGGATCCAAACCAGCCCGCGCGACCCGTCGACCGTGACGTCCTGGCCGTCGTGCAGGCGGCTCGTGTCCACGTTCACCACCGCCGGCAGGCCATACTCGCGCGCGACGACCGCCCCGTGGGACAGCAGGCTGCCGAGCTCGAGCACCACCCCGCCGGCGGTGAGGAACAGCGGGGTCCACCCGGGGTCGATCGCGCGGGTGACCAGGATCTCACCCGGTTGCAGCGCCTGTCCCTCGGACACCGACCGCAGCACCCGCACCCGCCCGCGCACCCGGCTGGAGGGGCTCGGGA
>JBEBJC010000652.1:0-5074 GCA_040080105.1 Myxococcota bacterium | reverse complement strand
CGGGTGCGGGCGATGGCGGCGCGGGGGCGCGGGGGGCGGCCGGCGCAGCCCATGACGGTCCGGATGGCGCTGCCGATGCTCGAGGCCGCGCTGTAGGCCGGGCGCTACGTCCGCGTCCTACTTCGCAGGAGCGCCGGCCTCGACCGTCGTCCGGGTCTTGCGCGGGACCGTGAGCGCCTCCTCCTCGGCGTCCTGCGGCGCGCCCCAGAACTCCGTGAGGGTCGGGCCGGCGTCGGTCCTGTGGTCGCGGACGAGGAAGTTGTGGATCTCGTACGGCCAGACCCGCCGGCCCATCTCGGCGTACCAGCGCATCGCGTGCCCGAGGTGGCCGTCCGGGTTGCGCAGGGTGCGGCGGAGCGCGCGCGGACGCAGCTGCAGGACCGCCTCCGTCGCCTTGACCCAGGCGAGGACGCGCCAGGGGGCCATCTGGCGGGTGGCGAGCACCTGGTGTTTGTAGTCCCAGCGCCGGCGATCGGTCTGGATGACGCGCCGATCCGCCGCGATCCGGAAGTAGGGCGTCCACCGGTGGGGGGTCACGTACAGCAGCTGGATCTGGTCGGGATCGTACGACAGGAGCTGCTTCAGCCCGCGCAGGTAGTCGCGATCGGTCTCCTCCTCGAAGCCCACGACCCAGGTGGCCATGGAGAGGATGCCGTGCTGACGCAGCAATCTGATCGCCTCCCGGTCCTTCTGGACGGTGCCCCCCTTGCGGATCATGGCCAGCGTGGCCTCGTCGGTGTTCTCCATCCCCAGCAGGAACCGGGTCCAGCCGGCCTTCCTGTACAGGTGGAGCAGGTCCGCGTCCCGGACGATGTCGTCGGCCCGGGTCGAGCCGACCAGCGTGAGCGGCACGTCCTCCGCGATGAGCGCCTCGAGGAACGCCTTCCAGACGCTGCGGGAGGAGGAGGGGTTCTCGTCGGCGAAGTTGATGACCTCCACCCCGTGCTCGCGGTGCAGCCACGCCAGCTCCCGCGCGAACTTCACCGGATCCCGGTGCCGCCACTGGGTCCAGAACCCACGTTGGCCGCAGTAGTTGCACAAGTGGGGGCAGCCGCGCGAGAACTGCACCACCACCGCCCGTTTTCCACCCCAGTAGCTGTACCGCCGGAAGTCGATCAGCTCCCAGCCGATGCGACAGGCGTCGAGATCCTTGATGACCGGGGCGGGCCCGGTCGCACGCGGGCCCGTCGCGTCTCGGAACGCCACCCCGGGCACGTCATCGAGGCGCTCGCCCCGCTCCATGGCGTGGAACAGGCGGGGCGCGGTCGCCTCGCCCTCGCCCCGCACGATGACGTCGACGTGGGGCTCCTCCGCCAGGATCTCGCGCCAGTGGTACGTGGGGAACACCCCGCCGTACACGATCCACGCCTCCGGCAGGCGACGATGGATCGCTTCGCTGACCTGCGCGATCACGGGTTGGGCGGACGTCGAGCCGGAGTGGCCGAACAACACGGCGTCGGGGCGGTGGTCGACCGCCTGTTGCACGATGTCTTCGAGGGCCATCGGGCCGAACTCTCCGTCGATGAGCTTCACCTCGTGGCCCGCGTCCAGCAGCGGCCCGCCGACCGCGAGCAGCCCGAGGGGAGGGAGGTGATCGTCGGGGATCCGGCTCCCGATGGACGGGTGGGGCACGTTGATCAGCAGCAGACGCACGGGGGAACCTCCCGCGCTAAGCATCGCCCGGCCGGGTGCAACCGGTGTGCAGAGACCGGGGAGATCCGCGAGGTCGTCAGGGCTGTCCAGCCGGGACGGCGTCCTGCAACGGGACCTGCGTGACGGCGGGCCGGTGCGGTCCAGACGGGTGCTGCCCGTCCGGGACCCACTGCCTGTTCGCCACCAACACCTGCGCGGAGGACGGGCACGACGATGCATGCACCCGAGCGTGTCGCGCCGAGCAGACCGCCTGTCTGCAAAAGGCGGGGCATCCCGGGGGACCGACTCGTTCAGAGTGCGGCGAGTACTACACGCAGTGCGTCGAGCAGTGCCCCGGGTGACGACGACCGCGCCGGCGCAAGACCGGCCGCCGAGCGGTTAGGCCGCCACACCACGGAGCCGTCGATCATGCCCGAGACCCACCGCATCCGGACCGGCATCGCCGGCCTCGACCTCCTGTTCTACGGCGGCGTCCGGCGGGGCAACCTGATCCTCGTCTCCGGGGCGCCCGGCAGCGGCAAGAGCCTGCTCGGCCTCGAGTTCGTCTACCGCGGCATCACCGAGTTCGACGAGCCGGGGATCGTCGTCGTCTTCGAGGCGGACCCCGAGATGCTGCACCAGGACGCCGCCGCGTTCGGCTGGGTCCTTACTGCGTCGACGACAGCTGCGTGTTCGACCCGGCGTGCGCCGAGGACTGCGCGAACGGGGTCGACGACGACGGCGACGGCGCCGAGGACTGCGCGGACGCGAGCCACATCAGCGCCGTAGCAGCGATGGTCACCCCGACCGACCGGGGGCGCGCGCAGGCGCCCGTGACCGCGATCAACAGCCGATAGCCGATGGTCGTGACGAACCAGCTCCCGGACGGAACGACCTCCCACGGCGCGAGCCAGGAATCCAGAACGCTCAGCGCCGAGTAGTTCGCGACCAGGAACAAGCACACCGCGAGCGCCCACTCGCGACCCGTGACGCGCGGCGCAGCAGGCGTCATCGCGAGTCCGGTGCTCTCGGCCTTTCCCTCGCCTGCCACCGTCGCCTCCACGCTCGCGTCGGGTGACGGACGTCGGTGACGAACGTCCGTCGCCCTGTATCGTTCGAACGCCCGGTATCTTGGGTCCGGCGTTTGCTGTGGCCTGTGTGGGGGGCCGATGTCTGCGTACGCTCGTACGTCCTCACAGGGTGAACTGCAGGTCCCGACCGAGGTGGGGGAGACGACGGAGGTCGTCTCCCAGCCGTACGGGAACCAGGCGGTCGCCGACTCGTTCACCGCGAGCGCGGACCCGGATGGGGAGTCCGAGCCGAGCGCTCTGGTCCCGCAGGTGAAGCGACAACTCCTCGACCACTCCCAGGCCGTCGATGGCTTGTCGTCGACCGTGCAGCAACTACCGGAGGGGTCACTTCATCGGGCGGCGTCGATCCTCCAGCAGACGAGCCTCACCGCGTCGATGCTGGCCGAGGATCTCGCCGAGCACGAGTCGAATCCCGAGGAAGGAGGGGCGCTGGTCGACGAGCTGGAGGTGCTGTTGGCAGCGCTGGTGGACGGTACGCTCCTGGTGGACGCGTATCGGATGCTCGCGGAGGAGACCTATCGGCTGCGGATCCTGCGCATGGCGCCCGCGGTCGTCGGGCTGTTCGGTGCGCCGGTGGTGATTCAGCCGGCGCTGGTCGAGTATTATGCGCTGCTTCACAAGTCGTTCGACGCCGGGGTCCGGATGCGCGCCGGGGTACAGGAGGCCGGCGAGGCCGCCCTGCAGGTGGTGATTCAGCTCGGAGTATCTGCGGCGATCGACGGTGCAATCCTCACCTTTCCCGTTGCTGCGCCCGCGCTGGTCATCGGCGACACGTTGATAGGCAACTCGATCGACGACGCCCTCGGCTCCTCGCGGAGCACCTTGGCGCTCGACCTGGCGGGGGCGGCGAACCAGCTCTCGGGTGACGCAGACATGGCCAAGGCGCTGGGCGATGCCCTCCAACTCGGCGATAGCGTCCTGTCCGACGACTTGCTGGGACAGATCGGCATTGCCGTCGACCTGGCCGACGCGCTCGCCGAGATGGGGGACGGTGGCCTCCGGGCTGCCCAGGCGTTCCGCGAGATGCAGGAGCTCGGGCCGCAGATCATCGCCGCGCGGGCGGCGCTCGGGGACACCATCGCGCGGGTCCAGGAAGTGTTGTCTCCCGTGGTGCAGAGTGTGTTGCGGGCAGCCGCAGATACGGCCCACGACGTGGCGGCGGCTGCGCAGCTGGTCGACCAAACCGAGGCCGAGCTCGGTGGTCTGTTCTGAAACGGGGTTCTGGACGTGCAGATGGAATCGCAGGTCGTGAAGTTCCGCGTGCCGTACCGGCCCGGGCCGATGCCGTTCGTGCTGCTGGCGGCGTGTGCTGCAGCGACGACCGTGGTGCAGAGCGACCGGTCGATGCACACGCTGACGGTGGCGTGTGCGCTGCTGGTGGTGGGGCTCGCCTTCGCATCCGTGTTCGACGGGGCCAAACTCACGCTCGGGCCGAGCGGCCTGCGATTCGCGCCACCGCGGCTGCAGCGGGTGAAGGAGCTCGCCCGGCGCGACCTGCGCGGGGCGAGGGTGGAGCGCGCCCGCGACTCGGGTGGCGCCCGCGTCACCGTCGACCACCGGGACGGCCCGGTGACGCTGATCGAGCTGACCGACGAGGCGCTCGCCCGTGACCTGGTGAACCGGATCGAGCGGTGGCTCGGCCCCGAGTCCCGATCGTGAGCATTCCGCTGCCGTGGCTCGAGTGGCCCCACGTGGTGGTCCGGACCCGCTTGGTTCGCGACGTGTTGCCGATCGTGCTCGTCGCGCTCGCGACGGTGGGGGCGATGTCGCTCGGGATGACCGCGCTCGGTTCGTGGTTCGGCGGACTGTCTTGGATGGAGACCACCAGCACCGGCCTCGGGGCCGCGCTCACGCGCTGCAGCAGGTCGAGGGCCGCCTCGACCCGCGGCGCTTCCGACAGGCCGGGCGTGGGCAGACCAGGATCTGGCCGGCGCACTCCGTCGCCGAACGCTTTGGCCATCCGGTAGAACCGCGCCTTCTCGGCTGGAACGAACGATGTACGCCCGGCCCTCCGGGAGCTCCTCCACGAGCCCGTCGAGCACCGCACCGCATCCACTGCGTGTACGAACACCTCCAGGCGCTCGCAGTCGAACCGCACGCTCCTCGCCATCCCTCCTCCAGGCCACCACGTACCCAGGTGGGAGGCCAGGATCTGACCGCGTCGCCGACCCTGGGGCAAGGGCAAGGGCAAGGGCAGAGGCAGGGGAGGAGCCCGGGCGCGTGGCCGCTCCGCGGCCTACGCGCGGCGGGCTCCTAGTGGTCGGCCGCAGGGGTTCTGACTGGATCACGCGGCCGCCTCGACATTGTCTTCGGAGGCGGCCGTCTCGTCGGCCGAATCCCCCTTCGCCGCG